>JBMFPP010000376.1:0-3148 GCA_049969055.1 Armatimonadota bacterium
GCGCGGTGATCCGCCGTTCCGCGGACAGCCGAAGTTCATCACGTGGTCCGGTGGGTTTTCTTTCGCTATTCCAGTTGGGGCCAAGCATCCCAAGGAAGCCTGGGAGTTCATAAAGTGGATGAACAGCGTGGAGTCGGCGCTTCTGGCGGCCGAGGTTCAGCGTAGGTACAACCTGAGCAAAGGAAGGCCGTTTGTCCCGGGCATATCCGCGAACAAGCGCGTGGTCAAAGCCGTGATGGAGAAGTTTGCTCCCCGCGACCCGCGCCTTCGCCGCGCCCTTCAGACCTTCATCGACCTTATGCCTTACTCTCGCTTCCGACCGGTTACCTTTGTTGGCCAGCGCCTTTGGGATGAGCACGTCCGCGCCTTCGAGCTTGCCACCAGACACAAAGCCACGCCGGAGCAGGCCCTTGCCGCAGGCCAGCGGGTGGTCCAAAAAGAGCTGGACAAGGTTTTCAACCGAACCAAATTTCCTCTTTTGGACTGGCGGTATCCCATAGCCATACTTGTGGCTTCATTTATCGGTTTGGTTTTCGCGGTTTGGGCGCTGGCCAGGAGGTCGGGACGGGTAAGCCGCCTTATGCGCAGTGAGGTGCGTGCTGGGTATCTTTTCGCAATGCCGTGGATAGCCGGCTTCCTGTTCTTTACCTTAGGGCCGATTGTAGCTTCCGCCATCCTTTCCTTCTGCGATTACGATGTACTGCATCCCCCGCGGTTTGTGGGTTGGCAGAACTACCGGTGGCTGCTGTCCCCGCAGGACGATTGGCCGGTGTTCTGGCACTCTTTGCGCAACGCGGCTTTTCTTGCGGTTGTTGGTATCCCGCTTACCATGGCAACCAGCCTTTCGATCGCTCTACTTCTCAACACCAAAGTGAAGGGCATGACCTGGTACCGCACCATTTACTTTGTGCCGTCGATTGTGCCCATTGTGGCCGGCGCTATCCTTTGGATATGGGTGCTGAATCCGGACTACGGTCTTGTTAACGCGGCGTGGAAGGCCACGTTGGGCCAGTGGTTCGGCTGGCCGGCACCGACGTGGCTGGCGTCGGAGGTTTGGTCCAAACCGGCGCTGATTCTCCTCAGCCTCTGGGGCGCCGGTGGGGGTATGATACTTTGGCTGGCGGGTTTGCAGGGCGTGCCGCAACAGCTCTACGAAGCCGCGGAGCTGGACGGTGCCGGTTGGTGGGCCAAGTTCCGCAACGTTACGCTTCCCATGATATCCCCGTACATCTTCTTCAACCTCATAATGGGAACTATAGGAGTACTGCAAACGTTTGATACGGTGTACGTGATGACCGGTCAGCCTGCCGGCGGTCCAGCCGATTCCACTTTGGTGCCGGTGGTGCTTTTGTTCCAAAATGGGTTCCAGTACTTTAAGATGGGGTTTGCATCGGCGCTGGCCTGGCTGTTGTTTGCCATCATACTAACCCTCTCCTTAATCCAGCTGAAGATGGGTTCCTTGTGGGTGTACTACGAAGCCGAAAGGGGGAAGTGAGATGGCAAATATACTTCCGTTTATTTGGATATTCGGGGTTTTGTCGGCCTACACAGCGCTGTGGTTGTGGATAACCGACGTGGCCGATGCAGTGCGCATGCGGAAGGCCAACGGCTGGGGTTCGAACGCGGTCCTTTTGGCAGTGCCAGCTCTTGCTGTGCTGGGCGCCGCGGTTCCGGCGCACCTGAGCCTTAAGATTTTGTTGGCGGGCGTGCTGAGCTCGGTGGGATCGCTGGTGTACAGGCGGCTGTTTGTAAGTTCAAAGATGACCTGGAGGCGCAGTAAACAGCGCAAAGAAGACTCCAAGCAGACCGCGCTTCACCTTGTGCTTATCACAGGTTCAATAATCTTCATCATGCCGTTCGTTTGGCTTATAACAACCTCGCTTAAAGAGGACGAAGACATGTTCAAGTATCCCCCTGTGTGGATTCCGAGACAGCAGGTTAAGGTTAAGCTGAACGGCGGTGAATACGGGCTTGCAAAAATGATAGACAGCGGCAAGCTTGTTGCCCAGATCCGCGAGCTTCCCGGAGGCTGGCTTGTGCAGGATTTGGAGACAGGCCGCCGCTTCAAGGCAGAAAAGAACCGCCTTGAGAAAGTAAAGCGGTTTGCCCCCGTGTGGCGCAACTACACAGACGCACTGACTTTTCTACCTGAGGAAACACTTCATGGGGCCGTGTACTTGTTCAACACGGTGTTTGTCACGGTGCTGAACATCATCGGTGTACTGCTTTCCAGCTCGCTGGTGGCGTTCAGCTTTGCGCGGCTGAGGTGGCCCGGCCGCGATGTATTGTTTGTGATAATGCTTTCTACCATGATGCTGCCGGCGGCGGTTACGCTGATACCGGTGTTTTTGATATACAAAAACCTCGGTTGGGTGGATACACTGCGGCCGCTTTGGTTCGGCTCGTTTTTCGCGGCACCGTTCAACGTTTTCTTACTGCGCCAGTTCTTTCTTACCATTCCATTGGATCTGGAAGATGCCGCCAAAATCGACGGCTGTTCTTATCTGCGCATATACTGGAACATAATGCTCCCTCTGGTGAAGCCTGCCTTGGCCGCCCTCACGATAATGGCGTTTTTGGGATCGTGGAACAACTTTATGGGCCCGCTGATATATATCTCATCGCCGGAGAAGATGACGCTTGCGTATGCTTTGCGCCTGTTCCAAAGCGCGCACAGCAGTGAGTACGGCATGCTGATGGCGGCGGCCACTATGGTTATGCTCCCGGTACTTTTGGTTTTCTTCTTCACGCAGAGGCACTTTATACAGGGCATAACGCTTACCGGCTTGAAGCAGTGAGATATTCTGCAGAAGAGAGTTCTGACAGCACCTTTGAAGTTTTGGGGGACCGCTGTCAACGGCGGGTGAGAATTGAAACCGCGGAGAGCCTGCTCAAACAACCAAACTGCTTGCCGAAACCAACGGCAACCAGTGGGACTTCTCACTCTCAATTCCCATCCCGTAGGCTGGTCGGCCCTCGCCTCTGGTCCCTCTTCCAGCACCATCCCTCACCCCTGGTCCCTTTTCCCAGCATTATCCCTCACCCCTGACCCCTCTCCCAGTTTCGGGAGAGGGGGAGCGAGCCACCCTTCTCCCCGCAGTGGGAGAAGGGGTTGGATGATGGGAAGCGCTTTCGACAGGGAATAGGG
>JBMFPP010000377.1:0-3140 GCA_049969055.1 Armatimonadota bacterium
CTCGGCTGGGTCGGCAGGGAGCTTGATGACCCACGCCTGGCCAGCGTTTGTCGAGAGGTCCTTGACCACGGCACCGGCCTTCGTCACGGGGATGGCCAGGTGAAGGGTTCTGCCCTCCTCGACCTTGCCGCTTACGGGGGTGGCCTTGAGGAACAGGCCGCCTGCTGTGCCGGTTATCTCGCCGACCTCCACCAGCATCGGGGTCCCGGAATAGCCGGCACCAATGACCTTGCCGTTCCTCAGAACAGCGACGCCGCCTGGCTGGGTGTTGCCCTGTTCGTCAACAGCATCTGGGACTACAAAGCCTGTCCCTGGAGGCGGTCCGTCTCCAAGCTGTTCGAACACAAAGTCATCCACGATGCCCGTGGTGGTTATAGTGCTTTGATGGGAACTCATCGCGATGCCGACGAGGACGGTGCGCGGCAGTTTGACGGTGCGGATATCCTTCCAACGGTTGGCCTCGTCGTGGGTGGACATCCACTCCTTGCCGTCGTAGGATGCTTCCTGCTTGAAGTCATCGCCGGTGCGGGTAACCCGGATCCAAATCGTGCTTTGGCCGCGGTCGGGCCACTCGATGCGTCCGGTGGAACCAGGACCGGTTGAACCGCCACGGGTATCACGCCCCTGGATGTGGATGCCCTTTGGCATTGCCATAGCGAACACATTGGGGGCGTGGATGTCCAAGTCCTGGCGGATCATGATCCCGAGTTTGGCGGAATCATGAGTTTCGTCCAGACGCTCAAGCTTCAGGGTGATGCGGAAGTCTCCTGTCGCGGCCTGCCATACGTAGATGCCGTTGTCGTTGTCATCCCAAATGTCTCGACCGGCGGAGACCAAAACCAGTTTGCCGTTTTCAACCTTGGCGCTGTGCTCCTGAAGCTGGGCATCGCCCAACACGGAGACAGTCCACTTGGGGTCCAGCGAAGGGGTATTAAAATTGTCGTCAAGCGGGCTGGCGGCGAAAGCAAAACCAACCAGCACAAGTGCCAGCAACGAAGCAACAAACACTGACGCAGTCGCTTTACTCATTTCAGACCCTCCCTCAGTGATGTTTGTGAACGGCTTTTACAGCCGTTAGAAGCGTTTTATGCCCACAGGTTTGGAATACTCAGCACGCTTCACCCCCCTTCCGGTTGTTTTAGTTCTTGTCCACAGCCGAAGGTAAGTACCACCCCGCAGAGAGCCTCAGTCTCAAGAACGCAGGTAGAGTGAAGAAAACAAACCCAATTAAGTGAATTTATTTTGCCACTATTTTCCATCAATGTCAACAAGTTTAGCGTTCGTTTCAAGGCTTTTTCAAAGTTTCGTCGAAGGCACCGACTTTAAGGTTCTGCAAGATTCTGACAATAATTTTCATCTTCGCAGGTTGGCATATTGAGCGCAAAATTTGTAAAATAAAACGGCATAAAACAAACAGCCGCGCTCTGTTGATGCGCGGCTTTTCTGGAGGTAAAAAGCGTGATAGTTTCCACTAAGAGGCTGTTTGAAATCGCCTATGGAAAATACGCCCTGGGTGCCTACAACGTGAACAACGCAGAGCAAACCATGGGCCTTTTCAGGGGCTGTGTAAATTCCCGCGCACCGTTCATCGTCCAGATTTCCAAGGGCGCTCGGAAATACACCGATAAGCGCATGCTTGAAGCTATGATCCGAGCGGCGGAGGAGATCTTCCCCGAAGCCATTTTCGCGGTGCACCTTGACCACGGCGATGAGGAGACTTGCTACGACTGCATCGATTCTGGCTTTTACAGCTCGGTGATGATCGATGCTTCGCACCTGCCTTTTGAAGAAAATGTGGCGGTTACGAAGCGCGTGGTGGAGCGTGCACACGAAAAGGGCATAAGCGTGGAAGCCGAGCTCGGTCAGCTTGGCGGCGTGGAGGAGGACATCTCCGTTGATGAGGAGCATGCGCACCTAACCAATCCGAAGCAGGCCGTGGAGTTCATCGAGAGAACCGGCTGTGATGCCTTGGCGTGTGCCATCGGTACAAGCCACGGGGCCTACAAATTCTCAGGCAAGCAGACCATTCACTTCGAAGTGTTGGAGGAGATTCAGCGCCTTAAACCGGGCTTTCCTCTGGTGATGCACGGCTCAAGCTCCATCCCGCAGGACGAGGTAGCCCGTATAAACGCTGCCGGAGGCGCCATCAAGGGCGCATCTGGCGTTGATCCCAAGCAGTATCTTCCTGCGGCCAAGCTCGGAGTTACCAAAATCAACATTGATACCGACGGCCGCCTTGTTTGGACGCGCGTTCACCGGGAATTCTTCCGAGACCATCCGGATAAGTTCGATTTCCGCGAGCCCGGTAGAATATTCCAGGAGGAGTACGCAAAGTTCATTGCCAGCCGCAACGAGCTTCTCGGGTCTGCAGGACAGCTCGACGACGTTCGCGAGAAACTGCTGAACAAATAGTTTAGCCCCGGGATTGATAAAGCCGGCAGGGGGCGGGAGGACTGCTTTCCGCCCCCGCGTTTTTATTCCAGCAAGTTCAGCGGTTGCTCTAAAGCGCGCTTGAATTCCTGGAGAAACTTGGCCGCAACCACGCCGTCTAAAACCCGGTGATCGGCCGACATGGTTACCTTCATGCGCGGTCGGATAGTTATTTCACCATCCACCACCGCAGGAACCTCCAGGATGGAACCAACTGCGAGTATAGCCGCTTCCGGCGGGTTGATAATTGCCGAGAAGCTTTCCACGTCGAACATGCCCAGGTTGCTTATTGAGAGGACTCCGCCGCTGTATTCGTCCGGGGTTAGCTTCCCCTGCCTTGCACGTTCTGTAAGCTCTTTAGTTTCGCGCGCGATCGACAGAAGAGTCTTCTTGTCGGCATCCCTGAGCACCGGAACAACAAGGCCGTCATCCAGGGCTACTGCTATGCCGATGTGCATCCCGGAAGGCGGCTTCAAGCCTTCTTCTTGGTATTGGGTGCCGACCTGCGGTACTTTTGTGAGAGCTACTGCGGCGGCTTTGACTATCATGTCAGTGAAAGTAACCTTCGGGCGCTCCCCTTCAAGCGCGTTCAGTGCCGCTCGAAGTTCAGAAGCCGCCTTCATATCCACCTCTACGGTAACGTAAAAGTGCGGAACTGTTTGTTTGCTCTGCACCATACGCCGGGCTATGGTTCTGCGCATGCGGCTTGG
>JBMFPP010000378.1:0-3137 GCA_049969055.1 Armatimonadota bacterium
AGACGATGACACGGAGCGTATCTTCGTGGGTGGCCGAGACGGTTGTCGGCAACCAGCCCGTGACTCCATACCTAAGCAGGTTGGCCGACATTCTGCGTAGGCCCTCCTCCCCGTTGAGCATCACATCATCTCCGTGGCACCCGTGTATATGCGTATCTATGAAACCAGGCATTACAACGCGCCCATCAACGTCTAAAGCATCGGCTTTTTGTGCAGGAATACCGTCGGCCGGACCAATCCAGGCAATGACGCCGCCTTCGCAAACGACGGCGCCACGGTCTATAACCCGATCTTTCAGAACGACTTTGGCATTGGTTATAACCAGCGTATCTTTGCTCATTTTAGAACCCCCGCTGAAATTCACCTTTCTCGGCAAACGGAGCTGGACAAACTTGCGCCCCTTTGCTAGAATGCGAAAAGCCCCATCTCCGGAGGAGACGGAGTTCAGCTCATAACGGATTTAGAACCAAGTATTATTGTAACACTTGCCGGCAGTGGACGGGTTGTATATGGGAAGGGCGGATGCTTAGGAGATGGAGGAAATGTGCTGGCGGCGCTTCTGTTTGCCCCGCTCGGCGTTGATTTTGGCCCGCACGGCTCGCTTTATATAGCCGACACGGCAAACCACCGCATCCGCAGGGTTGCGCCAGACGGAATAACAACTACAATTGCCGGCAGTGATCCAACAGGCCCCAATGGCGGCGGGTTTTCCGGCGACGGCGGCCCGGCGACTTCTGCACTCCATCCGATGTTGCCTGTGGCCCGGACGGCGCCTTGTTCGTTGCCGATACGGTCAACCGTAGAATAAGGTTCTTCGCAATGGAACCGCAACCACCGTGGTTGACAGCGGACCAGGCGTCTTCGTCCAGGGAGGATTTTTCGGAGATGGTCTTCCAACTGCTTTGGCTCGGCTAGACCGTCCGGAAGGGATAGCCGTGTTGATCGATGCGGAGCTTCTGGTCATAGCCGACTCCAACAACCACAAAATCAGAGGAGTTGTTAAATCCTAGGCGAATTTATCGCAGGGATGAGCCTCTTGGTGTAGAAAAAAACATTGAACACTGCCGTGGAGACTGTTCGCACGTTTAAGCTTATAAACCGTTTTGCGAAAACGAGCAGTCTAATCGAACGGCAGGCTTTTCCGGGGAGTGTTAGCCTAAGCGGAACGCGGGGTTTCTGCCCCGAAGATATCTTCAGCAGCCGTGCTGTTTGCGAGCCGTTTTGCCAGTTCAATCATTTTCCCGTTTGCTTGGCAAAACGATCTGATGTGAATTGCGGAAGGAGGGCAATTATGTCAAGGTTAGAGCCTAACGGTGTTAGCAGAAGGGAGTTTTTGAAAGGAGCCGCGGCGACAACGGCCGCTGTTGCAACCTTCCACATTATTCGGTCAGCTTCGGCGCAGGAAGCCAAGCCCTTGAAGGTAGGGCTTATTGGTTGCGGCGGCCGCGGCGTTGGGTCAGCCAGAGATGCTATGCGCGCCGCTCCCAATGTGAAGGTTGTTGCGTTGGCGGATCTGTTCCAAGACAGGGTAATGGGCGCGCGCGAAGCCCTAAACAGGGAAGGCGCAGACATTCCGGAGAGCAGATGCTTTGTGGGGTTTGACGCCTACAAGAAGCTTTTGGAGACAGACGTTGACATCGTCTCTTTGTGCACACCTCCGGGATTCCGCCCCCAGCATTTCGAGGCGGCCATCAACGCCGGCAAGCACGTGTTTATGGAGAAGCCGGTGGCCGTGGATCCCGTTGGTTGCCGCAGGATGTTTGCAGCAGGAAAGAAAGCGGACGAGAAAAAGCTGTGCGTCGTGGCTGGCACCCAGCGCAGGCACCAGAAGAACTACATCGACACGATCAGGCGGATCAAGGAAGGTGCAATAGGGCAGATAACATCCGCAAGGGCCTATTGGTGCCAGGGAGAGCTGTGGTCGGTGCCTCGGCGACCTGAATGGTCAGACGTGGAGTGGCAGATCCGAAACTGGCTTTATTTCACCTGGCTGTCTGGGGACCACATTGTTGAACAACACGTGCACAATCTGGACGTTATCAACTGGGTTATGGGCACCCACCCGATAAGAGCGTTCGGAATGGGCGGCCGTCAGAAGCGCACCGACCCGCAGTTCGGGCATATCTACGACCACTTCGCCGTTGACTACGAGTACCCGGGCAACGTGCATATGATGAGCATGTGCAGACAGCAGAACGGAACCGACGGCAACGTTTCTGAGTTCGTGGTTGGAACAAAAGGTATGTCCGACTGCGCCAGCGGGATATGGGACTTGAGCGGCAACAGCATTTGGCGCGCCACGGGCGGTCGCAACCCCTACGAGCAGGAGTGGGCGGATTTGATAGAAGCCATCCGAACAGGCAAGCACATCAATGAAACCCAGGCAGTAACCGAGAGCACATTGACCGCCATCATGGGGCGGATATCCGCGTACACTGGTAAGGTTGTAACCTGGGATCAGATGATGCAGTCCAACCTGAGTTTAGTTCCTGAGGAGGTTAAGTTCGGTCCTATGCCGGTGCCGCCGGTGGCCATACCCGGGCAATAAAAGTACCAGGGATGCCCGGCAGGGCCGGTGCCGCAGAGGATTTGGGCACCGAAAACAGCCGGTACGCCGTGAGCGTGCCGGCTTTTCCTTTTGGCCTGCGCTCGGTTGTTTCGAACTGTGGCAAGAGCTTCCAATTCCTAGCCTGCCGTGCCGTGTGTCTGGATTGAACAAACGCCGTATTGGGTAAATCCATAAAGGCAGTGCAGAAAGCAGGTTGTATCAACCTGCCGTGCGTAACTCTGGAAAAGAAATTTTTAGTTTGCCAAAAATTTTGGGAAGTGATGCGAATGGGAGTTTGCCAGCTTGAGCGTTGCGTTAAAAACACGCACGATAGGCGAAGTGTACTGCGGCGCAGGAGGCATAGGGCAACCGCACGCGGCGAGTTTGCCCTCGAATTCGATTCGGAATTGGTTGCCGATTCCGAATCTGCGTTGGTTCATGCGAGACGGCGCAATTCGGAGGAAGAAGCTTTACTGCTGTCGCCGCATGCTGTTGAGGACGCTTTTGAAGAAACCGAGAAGGAGTGGTGGGACAGCCCGGAGCGAGACAACTCTGTTCAATGGTTGCTTAGGGATGCGGCAAAGCGCCC
>JBMFPP010000379.1:0-3129 GCA_049969055.1 Armatimonadota bacterium
TGCGCACAAAGCCCTGTTTTCACCAGCAGTTGAATGCACGCGTATCCAGCCAGATGGATGCGGCATCTGCAGTCCGTGGCAGTTCATGCAGTAAGCTCTGCTGTGGCAGGTGGCGCACCGCATGCTCTCGCGCAGGCCGTAAATGCCGTGAACTTTCTGCGCCCAACCCGCCTGATTGTGCGATTCGGGCCGCATGCGGCTGTGGCAGGATGCGCAGAAGCTCTTCTCGTGGCAGTTCGTGCAGAGCGCCGGCTTCGTGCGCCCCTCCTCCTGATGACCCTGCACCCAAGGCACCGGATGCGGCACCGCCTTCATCTTGGCGTGACAGTCACTGCAAACCTTCCTGTCCGCAAACTTCCACCCATGTTCCTGGTGACAGCCAATGCAGAACTTCTCCACATGCCCAGGTATTCGGTGCTCTTCAACAGCCAAAGACACAGAAGTATGGCAAACGCGGCACTGGCGCACGTCTTTAAACCGCCAAGAGTGAGGGGTATGGCACCCTATGCACTGCTTATGTGCCTCGGGCGTGGTCGAAACAACAGAATCCGGATGGCATCGAACGCATACATCTTTTGGTTCCTGCGGTTTGTGCGGTTCGTGGCAGGTACCGCATGGGAACTGCATCGGCGCATTCCCGCCAAACGATACAGCCAGCACCCCCATTCTGCTGTGGCATGCCAGGCACGATCCTCTAGAGGGCTTTAGATAGGGAGACTCTATCAGATATTCGTGGCAGGACAAGCAGTGCAGACTGCCCATGCCGCGAATTTTGACAAACACCCCCTGGTGGCATCGGCGGCACGCATTCGGCGGAGGCTCGAAGCGGTGTATCCCTCCAGCGTGGCACTGAACGCACTCTATCCGCGCCTTCCCAACATGCACCTGGTGGCCGGCCGTTCTACCAACCTGTACCCATCTTCGACTGCCGGAAAAGTGGCATCTCCTGCAGTTCGCATCGGGCACAAAGCCGTGCTTAGAAACGCGGGTCCGGTGCCCAACGGTGTACTTGTAAAGCTGTTCCAGGCTCTGGAACCTGGTTTGATTGTGGCAACTGCGGCATGAAACATCCCTATGCGAGCTGGTGGCCCAAGTATCCCAAGCATTGGTCATAATATGACAGCTCGCGCAGAAATCTGGGTCGGCCTGCACATAGTGATTAACGCGCAGTGCAATAGCCGCCAAAACCAGCACAGCACCGATGCTAAACCACACAAAAACCCGAGCACTGCGGAACAGTGTTAAGAAACGCTCCCGAAGAACCTCTAAGGGTCTGCGCAGTCTCAAACTACCGCTCCTTTGCCCCCTGCTCTATCCATTTGCGCACGGTGTCGGCATCATTGCCCCAAGTAGGGCCTCCCCCATGCGGCACCTTGCCGGATGGTTTGGTGTAGTAAACGCTCGAATTGGGCTCCTTGGGAACCACAAACCCCTTGCTCACGATATTCTGATAATCTTCCATGCTTCCCGCGGCCGGCAGAAGCACAGGATGGCACGCACCGCACCTGCCCGCGATCGGCTTTATATCCTTTTCGAAGGTAAGGACTGAAGGCGTTGGAGGAGGGGGTGGCGGCGGTTGCGGTGTCACTGCTTTGCTCCATCCTCCGCACCCGGCAGCCAAGAAAACCAGCGGCACGGCCGCCGCAGCGGCTTTGGCACAGCGCCGCCAACCGGCCAGAAAACCGCCGATGCTTAATTCAAGCAAAAAACGCTTCATGTTTCGAAATCACCATTCCCGGAAACTCGCCAGCAGAGTGCTCCTCCCTAAACCGAACCGCGGCCAGCTCCCTTCAGCTCAAAACCCACAGAGATATCCAAGCAACCGAAATATTCAGAACAACTCTGCCGGCTCGCCTCAGCCGAAACGGAGGACTACCTGGGCGACGGAGGTGGAGGAGGAGCCTCCTCTTCGCTCTCAACCGTAAGCCTTCTCGGCACGCTCACCACTCCCGCAGCCGAAGCTGTGATGTCGGTAGCCCCAGGGCTTTTCGCGCGGACCAATCCGGTTTGATCTACTTCGGCCACCATCGGGTTCGATGACCGCCATGTAAAAGCAACTCCGGCAACGGGATTGTTCGCCTTGTCGAATGCACTTGCGGCAAGCTTCAAAGACTCACCAGGCCTTAACGTACCATCCGACCCAACCGGCAGTTCCACCACAATTTTGGCTACTTCTACACGGCCGTCTATATCAGGAATCGATAATGTACTCCCTCCACAGCCGCAGAAAGCCGCCGATATAATCAGAACACAAACAAGAAGTTTTGACAGACAAACAAAAACGTCAAAACTTCTTGCCAAAGCATAAAGAAAACGCCTTGTAGATTGAACCATGTCTCTCTTGTCTCTCCAAATTTTCAAAAATAAATATCTCACAATGCCGTTCAATGTGAAAATTCGCCGCGCACAGTCCGCAATCCTTCCGCAGTTGCCGTGCGCATAAGCCGCAGGATTTAGAGGGGCCAAAAAGCAAAGGGCCGAATAAGCCTTCCCTCGCTTGAAGCCAATAAGAACTTTCGACGTCCGACTAGTCCTCGCCTGTTGTCGAAACTTCTTGAGAGATTTTTGTGTTGGAACCGGTGTAAACCAGCTAAGAAGAGGCTTTCTTAAGCCGAGCTGGCTGGTAAGCGCACAGGGGCTCCTCCGCCAAGTAATCCCCGGTTGCCGCATACGCCCTTGCTCTGGAGCCGCCGCAAACGCGCTTGTACTCGCACGCGCCGCACTTTCCTTTCAGCAGGTCGGGGGTGCGCAGTTCCTTGAAAAGCGGATGGTTGCGGTACAGTTCTACCACACTGCAGGTGCGCACGTTACCGGCCGAAATGGGTAAAAATCCGCTTGGGAAAACCTCGCCTGTGTGCGAAATAAACAGGAAACCCTGACCGTCGTTGATACCGCGGGGAGCACGCTGAATCCCTGCTCCTTTGGAGACCCCGATGATTCTTTTCTCTTCCCCCAATCCGGAGCGGTTCTGAAGCACCACACGCCTGTAGTGCGGCGCCGCAGTGGTTTTAATGTCAAACGGTACCTCTAGGGAGCACTTGTACAGCCACTGGAGCACGTTCTCGCACTCTTCGGCGCTTATGTTGTCCTCGGCCTTTCCACGCCCTGTGGGAACAAGGAAGAATACGC
>JBMFPP010000380.1:0-3122 GCA_049969055.1 Armatimonadota bacterium
TTGAACCGGCAGAACGATTTGCAACATGGACTGATTGAACGCCAAAACTTCTTGCTGGATATGTCGAACGCCCGCTAAGTCTCTGACTTGTTCCCCCCATCGAACTGCTGTGCTTTCGCCTTCCACGGCATCTTGCAGACCTTTTCCGCTAAAGCGAAGAGAGCGAGTTAAAGTGCCGGCGCTGGTTGTGTGACCAAGGCTCTTCGGTGCGGCGCTTGAAAAAAGTACAAAGCCCCGCCTGCTTATCAGCGAAACGGGGCTTTGCTTTTTAGCTCGGTTGGACTCAGATTTCAGCTCTTTCGCCAGTCGCCGGGGATGTTGCCGTCGCAACGCTGGTTGCCCAGGCCGTACTGGTCGCTTGTAATCGGCTTGCTGTCATCTGGGCGGAAATTCAAGCTGTACAGATTTTCCCGCTTAAACCATTTGGCGTGGCCGTCAACCATGGTCACGTTCACGCCGCCGTTGTGGCGGTTGAGAGCAATTCTTCCAAGACCGCCGTCGTTTACGCCGTTAAGAGCATCCTGCGGGAGCTTCTGGGTGTGGACCGGCCACGCGTCGATCCAGATGCCGTCTGAGTCAAACATTGTGTTGGCCGGATTCTTTACATCAGACTGGCCGCAGTTGTACATCCACCCGTTGTGGGTGTAAGACCCGTAAATGTCATCGTTCCAGATCCACTGGCGCTTGGCAGATCCCCACTGTCCGGGAATCGGTGGGTCAGTGCTGGGGCAGATGAATGTAGCGCTTCTCTTGGGCAGATACCCCCAAAGTGCTCTGGGCCAGAGGTCCGGAGTATAGCCGGGATAGGTTTCATCCCAATCCCCCATATACTGAAGAAGCGCCGTACCGATCTGCTTTTGGTTGTTCAAGCAAGATGTCATTCTTGCTTTCTCGCGTGCAGCTGCAAAGACGGGGAACAGAATAGCCGCGAGAATAGCAATGATGGCGATGACAACTAAGAGCTCAATCAACGTAAAGCCTAACTTGTGCTTTTTCACTTTCTCCCCCTCCTCTAAGGGCTAATACTACAAACCGTTTGCCGAGGCCAACCACTTAGACCTGCAAACGGCTTGTAGGAGATAGTGCCTTTCAAATTTTACTTCGACAACACGGAGAAAATTCCTCTTTATATCCGCTTGCCCTCCTTCGCTTTTTGACGGGTGGCCGAATCTAGAAAGAACATGTAGTAAAGCGGGCCGTAGGTAATTTTGGAACCCACTTTGTCCAAAATTTGGTCCGCCTTGTACCACTTAGCGTGCTGATCAGCAAGAAGCCAATTGCCGCCGCCGTTATGGCGGTTAGCGGGCCAATCGTTCTGGTGCCGCGGGAAGAACCAGCCGTCGTTAAGGCCGCCCCCACCAACGCTGGTCAGCTCGTTCTCCTCCATCAGCAGGATGGTTGTCGCCGGCTCGGTAACGTCTGATATAGTGAGAGGCTGATTCGGGTCGTAAGGGTCACCGGGGGCGAAAAGCTCCGCATTCATGCTGTAGGAAAGGAATGTTGGCGAGTTTCGGTCGGCCTGGTTGCGCGGGGTTTCGGACGGGCATACGTAAGCGCTCACAGTGCGCACATAGGGGAACAAGCTTCCCTGGCGCACATCTATGATCCAGTGGTCTTTGGTAAGCACCCAACCTCGACCCTGCCCGGGGCGTCCGGCAAACGGGAAACCGCCGTCCCAATCGTCTATGTACATTTGGAAGCCGGTGCCCAACTGCTTGAGGTTGTTAAGGCACGTGGTCTGCCGCGCCTTCTCTCTGGCTCGTGCGAAAACAGGGAAAAGAATCGCCGCTAAAATGGCGATTATAGCGATTACCACCAGCAGTTCGATAAGAGTAAAGGCTTTAAACCTCTTCATGTCTTTTCCCTCTCGAAAGGTTTTGTACCAGCAGTATACGCGGTCCGCACGAAATCTCCTCCAAAGTGGGCGCAGAAATGGAGTAATTCGAGAAGGAAGCGCAGGCAACCTGGCGAATGTATGCACAGAGGTGCGTCTCCAAGCCCAACGGCTTTCAGCGGTCTCGGGCTTGGGGTAAAAAGCATTTCTTTTTTGGGAGGAAGGCACTATGAAATGCAAAGTTTTGCTCACTGCATGCGCACTGATTTTGTGCATGCAGGCGGTATGGGGACAGGCGAAGGTCGAAAAAGCTGTTTACTACGACCCGAACCAGACCCAGGGTTGGATGGGTGTTGATGCCCGCGAACTCATCCATGATTACTTCGTAAGCCAGGGGTATACAGACCTGGACTCCGAAGGCGTAAAGAAGTGGATGGAGGACCGCATCAGAGACCGCGTCCCAAGCGTGATTGTAATGTCGCAAGACATTTATCCGTCAACCATTGTTGAAGTGCAGGATGGTCAGATTGCCGATATCACCACTCTGCGCCGCTATCTGGACGCGGGCGGCAAGGTTGTGCACTTGGCGGACTGGCCCATCTACTACGTGTCGGTAGACGGTGTTAACATTACCCCGGCCGGCGGCGGCGCAACAAAGGTGTTGGGCTTCGGCGCCAGCGATATTAACGACACCAACGAAGAAGTGGTTATCACGGACGCCGGCAAGGCATGGGGCCTAACTCAAACATGGACCAGTCAGCGCGCTTTAGATGCTGCCAAAGCAGACGTGGTGCTTGCTTCCATTCAGGGAGGCGCAGGGGCTGCTGGTTGGGTGCGGAGGTTTGCGCTTCTGCCGGGATCCGGATATGTTCGCCTGTGGGATACCGCCACTAACGCCGGGAACATCACTGATGAGGTTCTTGCCGATATTCAACGCGTGGCGGAGTACGGTTTGGACGTTGTCTCCGGTATGGGTACAGTGAAAGGCGTTGTGGTAGATCAAAACGGAAAGCCGGTTGCCGGTGCCACTGTTAAGCTGATGGCAAGCTTCGGTTCAGCCACAGTGCTCACCAACGATGCGGGCGAGTTTTCTGCCGTGGCAGCGGCCGGAAACGTGAAGGCTTCTGCGGTTGGAAAGCTGATCACATCCAGCGAAACCGTTGATGCCGTTGTGAAAACTGGTGAAACCACGAATATCACGATCAAGGTCAGCGCCGTTGAGCCTTACGTATACCATATTGTAAAGGCAAAAACCCCCATAGTGATAGACGAAAACATAACCGACCAA
>JBMFPP010000381.1:0-3106 GCA_049969055.1 Armatimonadota bacterium
ATCGGAACCGCCTTCGGATGGGGTTCAGTTCCGTGTCTATGTTCTCTGCAATGGTGACTCGCCTCGCTTGTTGTTCGACAGGTTCACGGACTCCAAACGCTGGCAAAACGCTGAGGTCGATCTGTCCGAGTATGCCGGCAGGAGAATCACCCTGCGCCTGTGGGTGGGACCGGGACCCCGCAATGATACAACCTGCGACGAGGGCTACTGGGGAAAGCCAACCCTTATCGTGGGACCGCAGAAGCCCGGCGAAACCGAAGCCGCCTTCCGACGTAGGGAAAGCACCGCGCTCGAGCGGGCTAGATCGGCCAGGCTTGGCAAAAAGGCGCCGTTCTCGTGGTTGCTCTGCGGCGTCGGCGAAACCTGCGGAGCGGCTTTAATCCCCGGCCCCAACGGCATAACCGATTCAGTAATAGCTTTCTCCGGAGTGGCCGGAGACCTAGCTTTAAGAGGCGTAAACGTTCAAATCGACGGATCGCAGCTCGGAGCCGAAAGATCCGCTTTAATTGTCCACGCCCAGCATACCGAGTGGAAGAGCGGAAAGGCTGTGTTCCCGTACCGCTTGGAGTCCGACAGTTTGCCGTGCACAGCAAAAGTCGAGGTATACCCCCAAGGGGGCGCGCTTCGAATCCGGTTCTCGATGCCGAACGTCCGCCGAAACTCCCGCGGGAATCCGCGCTTTACCCACCTAAGCATCGGGCCGTCAAACCGCCGCGCGGTGCGCGTGTACGCCGGCTTTGGAAACGTTGTGGTCGAACCCCAACCGTTCGACCTCTGGGCCGGCGGTTTTACGCTCTCCACGCGGCACGTCGGCGCCGATTACGACGGCGGCCTCAGCCTGGTGCAGGCCAGCGATGTGTTCCCCGACGTGTTCAGGGTCCGCCCGCAAGAACGCCTTTACTCCCTTATTACACACCACGATGCCACCCTCAGCCTGATTCCATCTTCGCGAGGAGCATTTGCGGCCGCCAGAACATACCGGGAGCACGTTGCCAAGTTCCGCCCGGCACCCGGCGTAGCCGTCCTAAGCGGCAAGATGTGCCTCGATCAGTGGGGCGGCGACTACCTGCAGGCCGCCGCGGACATACGCCGCGCCGCCGCTTACGGAATCCGCGATGCTGTCTTTGTCAAACACGTATGGCAGAGATGGGGATACGACTACCGCCTTCCAGATATCTTCCCTCCGGAGGGCGGCCTGGATCGATTCCTTCAAATGGTCCGCGCTTGCAAGCAAACCGGTATTCTCTTCGTGCCGCACGACAATTACATCGACTTCTACCCAGACGCAACCGGCTTCTCCTACAACCACATCCTGTTCAATGAAGACGGCACTCCACAACTCGCCTGGTATAACGAGGGACGCCGCGCCCAAAGCTACCGATGGTCACCGCTGGCCTTCAAGCCGTTCCTTCTCCGCAACATGCGCCTCCTGCGCAGGTATGTGGCCCCAGACGGCATCTTCGTTGACGTTTTCTCCGCCATCGCACCCATGGATTTTTACGACCGGACCGGCCGCTTCTACCCGAAAACGGTGACGCTAAGCAAATGGGGTGAATGCTTCGATCTGTTCCGCACGGGGTTTGGCCCGCGCTCGGTAACCATAAGTGAGGCAGGATGCGACGGTCTCATCGGTCACCTTGACGGTGGGGAAAGCGACCACGGAACAGCCTTCGGGACGTTTGCGGGCTGGAACGTTCGCGGCGCGGACGCAGAACGCGTCCCCTGGCACGATATGGCATCCCACGGAAGCTTCATCCTGTTCGCTGGTGGATTGGGGGACCGCTACCGCAGCGGCCTCCCGAGCGATGAGCACGGATACGGCAGCGACGACTACCTCACCACAACCGTGCTCGGCGGGCGCAACCCCATGTGCGACGGCCCCTTCAACCGGCGAGCCGTTACAACCTACTGGCTTCTGCACGACGTCTGCGCCAACCTCTCCCGCCGGACAATGCTTGCTCACCGCTTCGTGGGCGGAGATATACACCGTCAAGAAGTTCGCTTCGGAGGGAACGGTTTAGTAATCGCCAACCGAGGTAGTACAGACTGGGCAGTCCTGGGCAAAGTTCTGCCGCCGTTCGGCTTCATCGCCAGGTGCGGGCGCGCCAGGGCCGAAATAACCCGCCGCAACGGCGTAATCACCGCCTACTCCGAATCTCCAAACGGCATCTTTGTGGATGCTCGTCCTCCCTTCAATCCGACGATAGGCCGCGGACCAATAACCCCTGTAAAAGTGGAGCTTTTCCCACACGAGCCGGGGCGGTTTTCACTGCGCATAACCTGGGCCGTGCACGCTCCAATTCCCGCGGACTACCAGCCGTACCTCCATTTCTCGGATCTTACTCAGCCAGGCGAGGGCATCGTGTTTCAAGGTCTGCTTTCCTTCAACGAAGGATGGCGAAACCCGGGAACGCACGTCAGCACCGCGGACCTAACCCTGCCGACGGAGGTCCAAAACGGCAGATTCCCTGTTCGCTTCGGACTGTGGAACCCGAAAACCGGAGTCCGCATGGTGCCGCGCGGCCGAACGGACGAAGGCGGACGCGCCTTAGGCGGCTACCTGGTGGTGAGAAATCGGGCCTGTTCTTATCAACAAGAACCTCAAACGGAAAACCTGAGGGTGAATCACAAAAGGGTGATGGTGAACTTTGGAACCATTTCAACAAATGGGGCCTTCCGCGTAACCGGCACAGGCCGCTCTAAACTGCTCATGCCGCTCCCGGAAAGCGACGATTTTCAGGTCCGCATAAAGCTTCCAAAAGGGTTCAACAGCCTCACCGCGGCAGTTGTGACAGAAGGCGGACGAACCGCAGGCCGACTGCCGGTATACATCAAAGCCGGCACCGCTGAGTTCTCGGTGCCGGCAGGCACCTTTGCCTGCAAACTCCTTTTCAAGAAGCTTTAATAAACCAAGTTGGGACAATCCGTCGGATTATCCCAACAGCACAAGAAGTTTTGATGTTCAATCAGGTATTGTTGGTTTTCCAAAACTTCTTGTTTGGAAAAAAGCGGACCGGCTTTACTGCGGTTCGGCCAAGGCTTCTGCCATCTTCGCGGACAGCGCCATCAGAGTGAACGGCTTCTGCAGAAACTTCGCCCCTTCATC
>JBMFPP010000382.1:0-3093 GCA_049969055.1 Armatimonadota bacterium
CTCGCTGCGTGAGGAGAAAGATGACGAGTGATATGAACGGTGCCGACATTCTGAGAAATCTGTGCGGTGTTGCGGCGGTTGCGACATGGCATTTTGGCCGGGCCGCGGTTCAGGAAGGATTGGCACAGCTTGAGAACGGCAAGACAGCTTTGGATGCGGTGGAATGCGGCATTCGCGTTGTGGAGCTTGATGCATCGGAGTCTACGGTGGGCTTTGGCGGACTTCCGAATGCGCAGGGTGTTGTGGAGCTGGATGCCGCCGTCATGTGGGGTCCCGGGCGTCGGTTTGGCGCAGTGGCGGCACTTCGGGGCATTGCCGAGGCTGTTTCGGTTGCACGCCTGGTGATGGAGCGAACTAAGCACTGCATGCTGGTTGGGGAGGGGGCGCGGCAGTTTGCCATTGCGCAGGGGTTTAGGCCGCGGAGGATGCTCACCGCCAAAAGCCGAGAGCGGTGGATGGATTGGCTTCGTCAGCAGAGCAGTCAACCCTCGCACGATACCATTGGGATGGTTGCTGTGGACCGTGAGGGCAACGTATGCACAGGAACATCCACCAGCGGCATTGCTTTTAAGATGCCGGGGAGAGTGGGCGATTCTCCTTTGATAGGCTCCGGCCTTTACGCGGATAATAAAATCGGCGGTGCGGTTGCAACAGGGCTTGGCGAGCGCATTCTTAGGTACTGTATGAGCCTTAGGGTTGTGAATTTGATGGGAGAGGGGCTGCATCCGCAGGATGCATGCGAAGCGGTGATCCGTTTCATGGTGGAGGACGATTCGACAAACATTGACGAGCAGGAGGCGGTGCTGGCTCTGGATTTGAAGGGACGCGTTGGTGCTGCGTCCACAAAGCCTGGCTTTCAGGTGGCGGTGGATCACGGCGGCGAAGTCTGCCTAATTGATGCGCCGCATTGGAAGGAGATATCCGTTCGATTGGGAGTGCGGTGAAGTTGGCGGGAAGCCGTACTGCTAGGCGGCTTGTTCTCGAGCCGCGGCTTCGGCCCGCTTCCTGTTTCTGTATTCCAAAAGCACGCGGAACACTTGCTTGGGCGTAACCTTAAACCTCTTCGCGAGGGTTGAGTGCAGGCTGTCTTGCGGCGGTGCCGGGCGGTTAAGGTATTCGAGGTATGCCTGTTCGATAGCCGCTTTTGTCTCCGGCGGGGGTTCTGGGGCATCGGCGACCTTGCTGAAAGAATCGTGGAGCATATCTATGCGCCTTAGGACCTGCCATTCGGTGAAGCCCAGCTCTTTGGATAAAATCTTGGGTATATCTTCAAGCGGCGTTCCAGACTGTAGGTGGTGCCAGTAGGCCTTTTCAATTTGGAACATCTGCTCTCTGGTCAGGTTAGATACGTCTGGGATCTGCGATTTCCATTCGTGTATCACGGATGCAACTTGAGAGAGCGGGAGGCTCAGCTCGGCCGCGATGGTCTTTCTCCTGCCTGCTTCCGGGCGCTCCATGCGCTGTACAAATTGCTGGTAGCGGGAGATTATTTCCTGACGAAGCTCC
The DNA here is from genome assembly GCA_049969055.1 of Armatimonadota bacterium. Lineage (GTDB taxonomy): Bacteria > Armatimonadota > DTGP01 > DTGP01 > JBMFPP01 > JBMFPP01. The sequence continues at coordinate 1,507 of JBMFPP010000382.1, forward strand.
GGTGTAATGGGCTTTGGAACCGCTTGGGGTCCGTGTATAGCTTCTGCGACGATTCGTCTTTTTGTGTTGAGCTCGGCGGCTATTTTTGTGTGGATCTGCCTCAGCTTTAGGGCTGGATCCTGCTTGTACTTCTCGTAAGCTTTTAAAATAGCCTCTCGAAGCTCTTCTGTTAAGGTTTCAATGCGTCTTTTGCGTTTTGGATGGGATACTGCGGTTGGTGAGCGCTGGGCAGAACGCGCATCTATTTTGGGTTTAGCGTGTGCAGAGGCCGAGGGGCGGGCTTGTGGTTCTGGGTGCTTCTGGAGGCCGTAGCGTTTTACGCACTTTGGGCACGTTTTGGCGCGTCGATCTGGGCTGAAAAATATGTCTCCGCACCTTTCGCAGGTGCATCGGAATGTCATGCCCGGACCCATTAGTGCGCCTCCATTTGCTTTCCGGCGTAATTATACCACCCTTTGAGCTCTCAGACAAACCAAGGCGTCTGCTTGGCTTGTGCAGGCCGGCTGTTTAGGGGATGAGAGGAGATTGTGCGGTGCGGCGTGGCGGGGGCGCGTAGGAATCGAACCCACCTGGGACGCTCATCGCGCCCCACACTGGTTTTGAAGACCAGGAGAGCCACCAGGCCCCATTCGCCCCCGCTTGCTTTCGGAATTGGCGGCAGAGGAGCATTCCTGCCATTATCTTACCATTTGCGTAAACCTCGGTAAAGGCCGTAAGTGTTGGATTTTCCGCGCTCACCTGCGGGAGAAGGCCGAAATGAGGGCTGTTTACCAAATATGCAGGCCTCACTTCAAGCCTTTTGACCAAGCCGAAAAAACGGCTGCCGGTTAGGGCGGCAGTCTGAAGCCGTTCCAACCGATGATCATGAGGTCGTAGGCAACAGCTGAAGCCCAGTGGACCAAAAACCCGGGGAAGAAAGAGCCGATTCTCGCGGCGGCAATCCCCAGCGCAAACCCAGCGCCGAACGAGGCAATGAACTCCGGAACGGGCTTTTGGTAGTGGAGAAGCCCGAAAACCACGGCTTGGGCCACGACTGCCCAGCTTCCAATCCCCCTCCAGAGGCCAAACAGCAGAAACCCGCGGAAGAACCACTCCCAGCAGAAAAGATACCACCCGTAGGTTAGCTCAAAGTATGCAAGGTAGGCCCATGATGCGTTGTCTGGGTGGGGAAACTGCCTGTAAAGGGGATAAAAGGACCTGCTGGACGGGAACAGCGAGCCAAGGAACAGCATGGGCAAGACCGCGAAGAACATCCCCCAACCGTAAATGCGCGAGAGGCGCTCATCTCCTTGGCGGAAGCCGAGGTCTGCGGGTTGCAGTTTGGTGAGCAGGAAGACCGAGCATATCGGAAGCCACAGCAGAAGCATAGTATTCAAAGCGATAAAAGCTTCGTAAGAGGGAATCCGTGCACCGTACTGAACCGCGGCCACCGCTGTGGATACCGCTATCCCGACGGCGCAAACCGCGGTAAACTCCGCTTTGCCAGCTCTTTGTTCGTGAATTACGACGGGCATTCGTTGCTCCACAGTATTTGTCCTGATCTCATGGTCATGCAGACCGGACTGCGCGCGCCGAGGACCACAGCGG
>JBMFPP010000383.1:0-3088 GCA_049969055.1 Armatimonadota bacterium
AGTAAAGGCTTGCGGCCGTTGCCGCCAATATGGAGAGCCAGCTCAGTATTTCACCTATCGCGAGTCTCATTCTAAGCCTCCAAGTTCAGAGAGATTTCTTCGGATTCCACGGAAAAAGCGGACGAAGCCCCGGTCCACTGCATTCACTCTGTTTGTTTTTCCTCTGGTTTCAGGCCAGCAATTTCGGATTGGCGGATGGCCGCCAGCCCCGTTATAGTGCCAAGGCCCATTGACTCCACTGCAGTACTTGGGACCACAACCAACGCGCCTTTCTCCTTTAGGCCTTCGTACAGCATGTTCATTGCGCGGAGGTGAAGGGCGATCGGGTTGTTAGCGTAGGCAATTCCGGCCTGCACGAAGCTCTGCGCTATCTGTGTTTCAGCCTCTCCAAGTATCAGCCGGGCTTGGCGTTCTCTTTCGGCTTGTGCCTGCCGCGACATAGCGTCTTGGAGGCCAGAGGGGATAATGATGTCGCGTATCTCGACGGACTGCACTGTAATTCCCCAGGGCGTGGTTCGCTGGTCTATGATGCGCTGGAGCTCGGCGTCTAGTTTTTCTCTGCCAACAAGCATATCGGCGAGCATGGTGCGCCCAATGACGTCCCGAAGGGCTGTTTGTGCGGCCCAAGCTACCGCTTCTTTGTAGTCGGCCACCTCCAGAGCGGCTTTTTCAGCATCCCAAACCACCCAGAACAGTACTGCATCAACGTCGACGGGGACTGTGTCTTTGGTGAGCGTCTGCTCGGCTTTGAAAGGCGTGGTGATGACGCGGTGGTCAACCCAAGCGGCAATGGTATCTACTATTGGGATGATGAAAAAAAGCCCTGGTCCTGCGGCTTTGTGGAATTTACCGAAGCGCAAGACAATAGCTTTCTCCCATTGGCGTGCCACCTGCATCGAGTGGGCGGCGAAGGCCCCGATTAGGACCCCCGGGATTAGGTAGAGCGGTTGGTTGAGCATTTTGGCTATCAACGCGCTTACCGCAAGAATTAGAAGCCCGATTGTTACCTCTATGGAGCTGATGTGGTGCTCTTTTGGGGCTTTAGGTGCCTTGGGAGCTTCTTGCGCGCCGGATGATCTTTGGACGACTAGCATTTTTGTGTTCCTCCTTTTCCGTTTTGTTGTTCGGCGAGGCAGTGCTTGTTGAAGATACCAAGCGGCCCTGCCTCAGATTTTATTGGTTGGATGGATTTGCATCTGCTATTTGCGTCTTTATTGCTTCGATAAGCTCTTGGGCGGTGAAGCCGAGCCTGTGTGCCTCGAGGATGGTTTTGGTGGCCAGCTCCGTGAGCAGGTTTACATTGCGATCAGGTGGGTGCTTGGATGGGGGAAGCACAAAGGTGCCCATTCCTCGCCTGGTGGCGATGATGCCGGCCTTTTCCAGCTCTCCGTAGGCGTGTGCAACAGTGTTGGGGTTTATCTTCAAATCCACGGCCAGCTGGCGCACCGTGGGAAGCTGTTGGCCCGGTTGCAGATGTCCGGTGGCCACAGCCTTTTTTATACCCTCGGCAATCTGTGCATAGATAGGTATTGGACTGTCGGGATCTATGGTGAGCGAAAATCGGTTGTTTTTTGAACCGCCCATTGTATCAATGTTCTAGTACAATAGTTCAATCCGATTATAAACCCAAAAACATGCTGTGTCAATAACTCGCGGCCGCAGTTGGGTGTTTCTCCTTATTGTGCTCGTCCCATGTTTTTTTCCCTGTTGGGGGTGGAGCCGAGCGTCCCGTTCTCTGGTTCGGTTCTGCTTGACCGCTTTCAGACGGTTGTGGTACCTATGGTTTTGGGCGGAGGTAAATGGATTTTCTATCTTTACTTGGTATCGCTTTTGGTTTGGCAATAGATGCTTTTGCCGTTGCAATAGCTTCAAGTGTTATGCTGCGGAAGGTCTCTCCCAGGCAGATCTTCCGCCTTTCTTTCCACTTTGGGCTGTTTCAGGCGCTGATGCCGGTTATCGGATGGTTGGTGGGCTTCGGTTTTCAGAGGTGGGTTGCACCTTTCGACCATTGGATCGCTTTTGGGCTTTTGGCATTTATAGGCGGAAAGGCGATTTGGGCCGCTGTTTCTGGTGAAGATAGGGATGAGGATGGTTTGCGCGGCGATCCAACTCGCGGCTTGTCTCTGGTAATGCTTTCCTTAGCGACGAGTATTGATGCGCTGGCGGTGGGCATCAGTTTTGCGATGTTGAAGGTGAAGATACTGTACCCCAGTGCGATTATCGGTGTAGTTGCCTGCGCCATGACGATTTTGGGGATGCAGATCGGAGGCCGATTGGGAATGAAGTTCGGGAGGAGGATGGAGGTTGTTGGGGGGCTGGTGCTGATAAGCATTGGTGTAAAAATAGTTTTGGAGCATACGATGGTTTGACCAAGCAGATTTGCGATTTTGGGGCAGAGGAATTCCAGCGCGCACTTTTGGGGAGGATGTTGCGGTTTTGCACCGAAGCCAAAAGTACAAAACAGTGCTTTTTTGGGGGTGCAGGAGCGATGAGGGGGAAGAAGTTTATTTTTAGCGCTCGGTGGGCGTTTACGCTTATCGAACTGCTTGTGGTGATCGCGATCATTGCGATTTTGGCTGCCATTCTTTTCCCGGTTTTCGCGTCGGCGCGTGAGAAAGCCAGGCAGTCTGCTTGTATGAACAATCTCAGGCAGATGGGGTTGGCCACCCGCTCTTATGTGGCGGACTACGACGATACACTGGTGCCGTGCTATCTCTACTCTGTGCATCCCTCTTCCGGCACACTGCCAACAGGCTCTCCCGTTCTGCGCTGGTTTCCCGATCTTCTGGCTCCGTACACCAAGAACGACCAAATTGCTGTATGCCCGAACTGGTCCGAGATCTACGAGTACGGCCGTCAGAGCTTTCCGCCCGGCGAAGGCGCGAATAAACGCATTCTCCGGTGGTCGTACGGTGGCAACAACTGGCATTGGTGGCCTAAGGGCGAGCGTGAGGACCCGGATCTGATTGGGGTAATGGGGGTGAACCGACCCGGCTTGAGCATAAACGCCACTGAGGCCGACATCCGCAACCCGGCCAATGCCATCATGATTGTGGATGCAGTAAGCTTGGAAATATGGACTCCAAGC
>JBMFPP010000384.1:0-3085 GCA_049969055.1 Armatimonadota bacterium
GTGCCGGTGGTGTACGGATACACCGCCGCCGTTATCCGCATGCGCGGCGGTAATCGGACCATGTCCACATTCAGCGAGGCATCGCGTGAGTGCCTATTCTTCCCCTTCGAGCTGGTGCCGAAGGGGCAGATCGAGGCTTTCGAAGAGGCCGGCATCGAGTGTGCGGACTCCGGGATTCCGCAGGACAAAGACAAACGAACGATATCCGGAATTTATCAGCAGTGCCTTAATGCCGTCAGGAGCATGCGTTCATCTTTGGAAAGGGAGCTATTGAACCGGTGGCAGGACCGGTTCCGAGAAGAGCCAAACGCATGGCTCCTTGTTGACGGCGGTTTGAGGGATATAACGCGCATCACAGAGACTGCCGGAAACGTTGTTGGTGTGGTTAAAGACTGCCGGACCCCCTTTTTCCCTTGGGTACAGCAGGCCAAGATTTTCAGCATGCCAACCGGATACAGGTGTACCGTCTTTGAAACGCCGCCTGCGCAAACAAACCCGGTGCACAGCTGGTACCAGCGTTTGTGGGACAACAGGGGGCGGGATATTCTTTTCGGGTTAGTTCGGGTTGAGGTACCGGCAAGCTCCAAAAGTGTGCTTTTGGCCGACCAGCTGTCCGAGTGGGTATTCGCAGAGCGGGGCCCGCTTTCGCGTCCTGACCCGCGCTGGGATCGGCTTGTTTACCCCATTCACGACTGCGAGTTATACTTGAAGAGCACCGCGCCTTCTTTATCTTTCGTATACGCAATTCTCGGTAGCATTGGAGGGTAGTATGGAATCCACCGCAAAAAGATTCGATCCTTCAAAGCCGGTTGGTAGAGTTGTTGCTACGGAAAAACAGCCGAATACGGCTTTCAAGTTCCATTTCTGGACCCCACAGCAGTCCCCGGTTGGAATCGGAAGTCTTGTCAAAGTTGTTCAGGACGACGTTACGGCCTACGGTGTGGTCATTGAAGGCTGCCGGTACAGCGATGTTGATACTCCAATGTCCGACTATATCGGCTCTCTCCAGAACCCGGAACATCAACACCCAACTTTCAGGCCGGACATAAAGGTTTACACAGCCGGAGTTCTGCGCATCATACCCGAAGAGCCCCTCCAGCCGGTTCCGCTGGGCGCTGTCTATCTTGCCGACGACGAAGATATTCGCTTTAGCCTGCGGATGGACGACTACTGGGACCGCACCGGCATTCCAGTGGGGCTTTACCAAAACGGGGACAGGCTTTCGCCGGTATACCTGGATTGGGAGTTTCTGCTTGGCCCTGAAGCGGCCCATATGAACATCACCGGTGTCTCTGGCTTAGGGACTAAAACAAGCGCCGTGGAGATAATACTGCAGAGCGTGTTCGCCGCGTCAAAGCGCCTCAAAAAGACCAATCCAAGGGGCCATTGGTCTGTGGCAGCGTTCTGCTTCAATGTTAAAGGCCCGGACCTGCTGTTTCTGGACCTCCCGCAGGAGGTTTCGAATGACCATCCAATGGCTTCAGCTTATCGGGACAACGGCATCCCTCCGCTTACGGAACAAGATAGGGAAATGTACAGGCTTCTCGGCATTCCCTGCGCTCCTTTCGAGAATGTCGTGTACTATGCTCCGCTTTCGACAGATTACAGAACGCCCAACACCCTGCGCGCTCACCCGGAGCTGATCGGCTCTGTGCGCGGACTTTGTTGGGGCCTCGAACAGGTTCTTGGCTATGCTGAGGTGATGCTTAACAAGGACGATATTGAGGCCAAGGCGGATGCGCTCCTTGAATACATAAGGCAGAACGTGGTAGGCAAGACATCCTACGTTGCTAACCAGAATTTCTTTGTCAAAAGCTTCAGGGACTTGAGAGAATGGTTCGATGCTGTGATGAGGGCAAAAGAGCAGAAGCAGGAAGAGCCGTGCGGCATGCACCACTACGAAACCGTGCGAAAGCTTTACAACCGCCTTTGCAGTCTCCCGGACCGCTATCAGGGTTTGATATCTCCGGACAATCAAAACCTCCAGGACTTTCCTTGGGATGAAGGGCTTCAGGACGGCACCGTGTACTGCATCGATCTGTCCAAGCTGGATCCCCAAGGTCAAGATCTGGTTTTCGCACGCATGGTTACCGAACTGCGTCAGCGGATGGAGAAAGGTTCTCTTGGAGTAGATCATGTTATAGTTTTTGTGGATGAGTTAAACAAATATGCACCAGCCGATGGTCCGGACACGCACCTGAGAAACATGTTGTTGGATATATCCGAGAGAGGGCGCTATCTAGGCTTGGTTTTGTTCAGCGCCCAGCAGTTCCGAAGCCAAGTGCACAAGCGCATTGTTGGCAACAGCGCCACAGCCATCTACGGTCGCATGGACATGGATGAGCTTTCCACCCCCGGTTATCAAACCCTCACCCAAGCCGTGAAGGAGAAGCTCTCTGCCCTCCCAAAGGGTCAGCTTATGATTCGCCATCCGCATTTTAACCAGCCCATCTTCGTGAGGTTTCCGCGACCGAACATCCTCAGGGGCAGTGACGGAATACGGCTTTATCCGCCGGAGGAGGGAAGCGGCCTCGGCCCGGCGGAAAGCGCTTATCAAAGGCTTAAAAGTTTGGATCCAAGAATACGCCGTACAAACATAGAAGAGATTGTGCACGGTGTCGATCCGGAAATAGTGACAAGCGCGGTTAACCAAGTTCTGATGCGTTCATCTGGTGACGGAGACGTGATGGAGCAGTTCCGGCAGGCCATACGCAGAAAGGCGGGCCTAAAAAGCCAAGGCGCCTCTTCCATGACTTCCTCCGAACTGCTTGAGCCGGACGAAGACGATCCCTTCGCCTAAAGGAAGCGAAAGATGCGGATTCTGCACTTTGCTGATGTTCATTTGGGATACCGCGCGTACAGCCGCGTAACCGAACAGGGCATTAACCAAAGAGAGGCCGACGTTTTCAAGGCGTTTGAATCTGCGCTTGAGGCTATGGCCAACTTACAGCCGGACTTAGTGCTCTTGGCCGGCGATCTGTTCCATGTTGTTCGCCCCAGCAATTTAGTTATACACCATGCTTTTCGCAGGCTGCAGAGGTTTGCAGAGAAGGTGAAGTGCCCTGTAGTGATGATAGCCGGCAAC
>JBMFPP010000385.1:0-3080 GCA_049969055.1 Armatimonadota bacterium
TGGCCGCTCGGTGCGATATGGATTTATCCCCGGGCACGCGTACGCGCCCGCGTATCGGTTGCGATCGCCGTACTATAAGCAAATGCCGCTCCAATGCGCAAGTTTTTCTGCCATATTGTATCACATCGTCGAAGCCAACGTGAACTGACCGATGCTGAAACCCTAAAGCGGGACTGCCGCAGATGGATTCGCCCTAAAAAGCCTCAACCGCCGCTCTCGGTCAGCGGTCCGCCCAGTTTGTGTGCATACACGTTCGCACACACTGCGGCAATAGCACACAAAACTGCCACACAAACCAACCATTCCTCCATCCATCCCGAGGCATCCAGCGCACGACGTGCGGCGTTGAACCCAAACCAAACGGGATTTATCCAATTCACGGCCGAAAGCAGTCTCGGCAAACCAGCAGAAGCCGCGCAGAGTGCACCCGCAGTCCCGATCAAAGAAGCAACCACTCCAAACAAAACAAAACCCAAAACCGACGCAGAGTACCACCCCGCCACCATCCACAGCGCACACATCGAAGCTGCGAAAACCGCCCCGGATACTAGTTCAAGCGCCCATTCAACCAAACCAACCTGCCAGCGCGCCAAACTGATTGAAGCGGCAAAACGATTTGCCAAACTGTGGAGAAAAACCACCTCGCACGTTTGCACCGCGCAGACCAGGGCAGCTGCGGCAATCGGTGCGGCAACAACGGCACTCTTCCCCGCAGGAGACGCCAAAACCACGCTCATCCACCCCGAACGCCGATCGCAAACCGCCCTCGCGGCGCACAACAGCGACGTAAGCAGTCCCGCAGACACAATGCCCACCGGCGCCGAGTGCTCCGGCGCGCCGCGGTAAACGTTCCACAGGGCAAAACACAAAGGGCCGAAAAACAACAGGACTGCAAGCGCAAGCCTGTCTCGTGTCAACCAGATAATCTCTCGATGTACCAAACTGTAAACAGCATCAAAGCGCATAACGATTCCCCAGTTGGAACTTCCTCCTTGGTCAGGGTTGCGTTTCGCCACGCCATTGTACAGCGAAACCCGCATATGGGCAATTTGGCAGTGCAACTCACGGAACTTGCCTGCCGCACTATCCAACGGCGCGCTCAAGGCGTCCGAAAAGCCTCTGAGGGGTAGCAACCTACCCCTACCCGGAATTGACTTGCATACTCCGCCTAGTTATAATTGTGCATCGGGTAAGGCAATGTGTTAAAGCGGATTCTTGCAATTTCCATCTACATACTCGGTGCCGTGGCGCTGGGTCTGTTTGGGGCCGGGGCTAAGACCACGGTATCGGTTTACCTGGAAAACCAAAAGCAACAAAACGCCAGCTTTCCTATTTTGCCGCATGTGCGCCCTGGCGACAGGCTCCTCGTAGTCGCCCCGCACCCAGACGATGAAACCCTCGGTTGTGGCGGTTTGATCCAACAGGCCGCATCAAGCGGGGCTTCCATTTTGGTGGTAATCCTCACCAACGGAGACGCTTTCCCGGCGTGCACCGCCTCTGTAACGAGGAAAATCACGCTGAAACCGGATGATTACATACTTGTCGGCGGAATACGACAGCGAGAATCCCTCGCCGCGCTTTCTATTCAAGGGGTACCAAAGACCAACGTTGTCTTCCTCGGCTATCCCGACCGCGGCCTCTTGGATATGTGGACTGCAAACTGGTCCACTGCGAAAACGGGCCGCTACACCCGCGTTTCCCATGTCCCTTACGATGATGTGCTTTCGCCGAACGCTCCGTACACGGGGCTCTCCTTGCTCTCGGATCTAGCGCATCTCATCCTCAAGTTCGAGCCAACCATACTGGCAATTCCCCATCCAAACGACGACCACCCAGACCATCAAGCCGCAGGGTGCTTTGCGGTTGCGGCGCTGGAGGCCGTAAGATCCATGGGCAAGTTTCCAGATCCTCCTCCGACAGTCCTTACCTACATCGTCCACCGCGGCGATTGGCCGGTGCCTCAAGGCTTAAAAGACAGGCGGCTCGTTCCACCTAAAGCACTGGCAAACCTCGATACCAAATGGTTTGTGCTTCCTCTCTCCCGCGAGCAGAGAATGAAGAAGCTGGAAGCCGTTCGTACATATCGCTCTCAAATATCACTGCCCAATGAGCGCCGCTTCCTGCTTAGCTTTGTGCGCCGAAATGAGCTTTTCGGCTCATACCCATGGATAGAAGAAGCCGAAACCGGTTCAGAACACTCTCCACCCTCGATCTCTTGGGTGAATATACTCGACCCCACAGACGACAGCGTGAAAAGGGATTTTCAGCCAGCTGCAGACATCGCGGAGGTGTCCCTGCGGAGGCAGGAAAAAGCACTGGAACTGCGAATGATAACCAAGGGAAGATTGGCGCCTTGGATAACGTATGTCTTCCAAATTCGTTCACTGCGGTTGAGCAATGCTCACGACTCCCGCTACGAGCGCATCGTAATCGGACCGAATACGCGTTCCATTCCCAACGGCGGTACTTTGGCTCGCCGCGGAAACTCCCTGCTTGTGCGCATACCCGCAGATTGGTTTGGAAACGAAGACTGCTTCATGATCTGCGGAAACACGAAGATCGGACAGCTGACGTTGGACCGCACAGCTTGGCGCGCCATCCGCACTTCCCTCTGAAACAAAGTAAATCTCGATCAGCCGGAATCCGGGGCTCCTTTGCATGCGCCCACGGAAACTCCGCAGGATTGTCGCTTTCCATTCCAAATTGAGAGTGCAACAGCGTATGAGTCGGCGTTATAAGTCGTTCATTAGCATGTTCGCGGCCGTTTTGGCCGTGCTAGCAACGGTTTCAACTGCGAACTGCGGTGCCCCAGCCAAAGGCCCGAAAGCCAAAACACCCCAATCCGCCAAGGAGCAGGTCCGCAAATACATCAACCGGGGCCTCGCACTTGCCGCCGCGGGCAAACTAGCCGAAGCAGAAGCCGAATACCTGCGCGCGGTGAAGCTCGATCCCTCCTCCGGAGCCGCATATGCCAACCTGGGCACGCTGTATGCCCGCCGCAAGCAGTTCGATAAAGCTGAGCAAGCTCTGCGTAAGGCCGCAGAGCTTATGCCAAACGACCCGCGCATTTACATAGAGCT
>JBMFPP010000386.1:0-3077 GCA_049969055.1 Armatimonadota bacterium
GGTGTTGCGGCTGAAACACCGATGATTGCATTTGGCCCCAGTATTCTGCGAGCAACCTCGGGGGGAAGGTCCTCGTCGCCAATGTGAACACCGTCGGCCTCGGCGGCCAGTGCAATATCAAGCCGGTCATTCACCACAAAGCGGGTTCTGGTGCCGCGTGTGAGCTCTCGTATTCGGCATGCGGCTTCGAAAAGCTTCCTTGTGGTTGCGGTTTTATCCCGCAGCTGCACGATATCGGCGCCGGCTTCAACAGCGGCTTTGGCCACGTCGAGGTGGGTTCTTCCATGCACAAGACCTTCTGCAGTGATTATGCAAATCCCCGAAATCACGTGAGGGCGCCCCTCATTTTCACGGCTTTGCGTATAACTTCCAAGAGCTTTGGATTCAGGTTGAACTGGTCTATCTGGCCAATCGGTACCCATCGAGCCTCAATAATATCATCGCTGGCTTGCGGATGGAGTACAAAGGAGCCTTCCCGGACGGTTGCCAGATAATCGATTATCACGTAGTGATACCTGATGCGTCCCGAAGCGTCGCGAACCACCTTGTCGACAACATCCACAACGTCCTGGATGTCGACGGCAATATTAGTTTCCTCCATCACCTCGCGCTGTGCGGCACAGCGGCAGGTTTCGCCGAGCTCGACTGCGCCTCCGGGGATGTTCCATTCCCCCTCTGCCGGCGGCTGACCTCTTCGGATCAGGAGCACGCAGTCCTCGTGCAGTATAACTGCCGCGGCAGAGACCACGGGGTTTTGCGGGTACTCGCGCGACATTGTGGACGGTTCCCCAAGAGAGTTTACCAACCAAGCGCAGCAGGAGTCAACACACCTGGCGAATCCTGCTTCAGCGGGCGGTGGTTGAAAAGGACTGACGAATTGGCACAGCAGTTTCGATTTCCTTCCCGGATCGAGCGAGCTCGTGTCCGGCCGATGGTCCCGCCGCGGGGTGCGGTACTATCTTCCAGAACTTGGGGAGGAACTCATCCCACCGGTTCAGGATATCCGCGGCGCGCTGGCTTCTGGTGAATTCGCGGTGTCTTTCTATCATCCGCCTGAGCAGGAGCGCATCATCTGGATCAACCACTCGCTCTATTCCGACCAGCTGTGGGTTGTACCGATTGGGGAACTGACCGTCCTCGTCCAACACGTAGGCGGTTCCACCGGTCATTCCTGCGCCGAAGTTGCGTCCGGTTTCTCCGAGCACGACCACCACACCCCTGGTCATGTACTCGCATCCGTGGTCGCCGATGCCTTCCACAACCGCCTGCGCTCCGCTGTTGCGCACACAGAACCTTTCGCCGGCGCGGCCGGCCGCGTAGAGTTCACCGCCGGTTGCTCCGTAAAGCACGGTGTTCCCCATGATGACGTTTTTGTGCGACTCGAAGCGGGATGCCGGGCTTGGCATGATCACAATTTGCCCACCGGACATACCCTTGCCGACGTAGTCGTTTGCTTCACCCACCAGTATCATTCTCAAGCCGCGAATGCAGAATGCCCCAAAGCTTTGGCCCGCGGAGCCCTCGAAGCGGCATTCTATGCAGGCTTCTGGAAGGCCGTGGTCGCCGTATCGTTGAGCGATTTCTCCGGCAACCGCGGCGCCAACAGAGCGGTGCACGTTGCGGATTTGGTAGCTCAAGCGGACCGGCTGGCGTTTTTCGATCGCCTCTGCAGCATCCCTTAGGATTACGGAATCCAGCGGATGGTCGTCTGGCCGGTCATTGCGGTCCACGATGTGCTTTAGCGGGCGGTTTGGATTGGGCGGTACTGCAAGAATTGCGTCCGGGTGTATCTCCCTGGTTTTGGGCAGGTCTACATCCTTGCGCGGGCGCAGGAGGTCGGTGCGGCCGATGATTTCGTCCAAAGAGCGGAAGCCCAACGAAGCCAATATCTCGCGCACATGCTGAGCGAGGAAGAGCATATAGTTGACCACCCACTCAGGCTTGCCGGGAAATTTGGCGCGCAGTTCCGGGTTTTGGGACGCAACACCTACAGGGCAGGTATTGGAGTGGCACTGGCGTGCCATAACACAGCCAGCTGCGACGAGCGCCGCAGTGCCGAAAGAGAACTCCTCTGCGCCAAGCATGGCGGCAACAACAACATCTCGGCCGGTTTTGAGGCCGCCGTCAACGCGAAGAATTACGCGGCCGCGCAGGTCGTTCATGATCAGCACCTGCTGGACTTCGGCCAAGCCGATTTCCCACGGGACGCCGGCGTTTTTGATTGAGCCAAGCGGCGAGGCACCAGTGCCTCCATCGTGGCCGCTGATGTGGATTACGTCGGCGTAGGCTTTGGCAACGCCGGCCGCTATGGTGCCGATGCCGGATTCGGCAACCAGCTTTACCGCCACCTTGGCTTTGGGATTTGCATGTTTCAGGTCGTATATCAGCTGGGCCAAATCTTCTATGCTGTAGATATCGTGATGCGGCGGCGGAGAAATCAGAGTGACCCCCGGGACCGAATGGCGTATCCTGGCTATCTCTTCGGTCACTTTATGGCCGGGAAGCTGACCACCTTCCCCAGGTTTTGAGCCCTGGGCCATTTTTATTTCGAGTTCGCGCGCGGATACCAGGTACTCCGGTGTAACGCCAAAGCGCGCCGAAGCCACCTGCTTGATGGCGCTGTTGGCGGAGTCTCCGTTTGGCAGAGGATGGTAGCGCCGCGGATCTTCCCCGCCTTCACCGCTGTTGCTTTTGGCACCCAGGCGGTTCATGGCGATGGCGATGGTTTCGTGGGCCTCGGCGCTTAAGGCGCCGTGCGACATGGCTGGGGTTGTAAATCTGCGGACTATGGATTCAACGGGTTCCACCTCTTCGAGAGGTATCGGCGTGCCGGGAATGAATTCCAAAAGGTCCCTCAAGGCCAGCGGTGCTCGCGTTTCAACCTCCCTGGCGAACTCCAGATAATCCTCGTATTTGCCGCTTCGCACCGCCTTGTGGAGGGCTTTGAATACGGAAGGCTTAAATGCGTGGTCTTCGCCACCGTGCCGATAGCGGTAGTAGCCGAGGTCTGGCAGAGGTGTTAGCGGTTCCTGGAACGCCTGCCTGTGGTATTCCAGCACGTCTTTGGCGATCTCTTC
>JBMFPP010000387.1:0-3072 GCA_049969055.1 Armatimonadota bacterium
GATTCGCGTAGCACGGGATCGATCCGGATTCATCAGCGAAAAAGGGACGGTTTTCGTGCCGTTCGGCGTCAATTACTTCAGACCCGGCACAGGATGGGCACCGCAGGTGTGGAAGCAGTTCGACCCTGACGCCGTGCGCAAGGATTTCCAGCTCTTGAAGTCCTACGGGGCGAACTGTGTTCGGGTCTTTCTCTCTTTCGGTTCATTTTACGAGAAGCCCGGAGTTCTGTCTGAGGACGGTTTGCGCAAGTTCGACCAGTTTTTGAAGCTGGCAGACGAGGCCGGCTTGTATGTGCATCCAACAGGTCCGGATCATTGGGAGGGACTGCCGGAGTGGGCGCGGCGCGACCGGATAGCCAACGAGGAGATCCTGCAGGCTTTGGAATCGTTCTGGCGCTTGTTTGCTGTGAGGTACAGGGGGGTTAAAACCATCTTCGCCTACGACCTGCGCAACGAACCTGAAGTTGCCTGGGATAACCAAACCATGCGGGAGCGCTGGAAGCAGTGGGTGAGAAAGCGGTACGGCACGGCGGAAAAGGCCGCTCGGGCGTGGGGTATGGACGCAAGCAGTGTGCAAATGGATGATCCTCCCGTTCCGAAGCCGGAAGATAAGCCAATGGATCGGCTGCTTTTGGATTACCAAAGGTTCCGCGAAGATGTTGCCGATGAGTGGACTCGACGTCAGGTGGAGGCCATCAAGTCTGCAGATCCGGATGCGTTGGTCACGGTTGGGTTCATTCAGTGGTCGGTACCGGTGTTGGTTCCTGGGATACAGCATTACGCCGCTTTTTCACCGATGCGCCAGGCGCGCTTCCTCGATTTTCTCGAGATACACTTCTATCCTCTCGAGCGCGGCATGTATCAGTATCAAAGCGAGGAGGAGAAGAACCGCAACCTTGCCTATTTGGAGAGCGTTGTGCGGGAGGTAGCGCGTGCTGGCAAGCCGGTTGTTATCGCTGAGTTTGGCTGGTACGGGGGCGGCTCTGTGTCTCAGGGCGGCGGTAAAACAAAAGCCGCTTCTGAAGAGGACCAAGCGGATTGGTGCGCGAGCTTGATAGAAGTGACAAAGGGGTTAGCCTCCGGCTGGCTCAACTGGGGGATGTATGACCATCCCGAGGCAGGGGATGTTAGCCAGTTAACCGGCCTTTTCACAGCCCAGGGTAAGGAGAAGGCCTGGGGCAGGCGGTTCAAAGAGCTTGCCGCGGAGTTAACCAGGAAGCCTCCAGTTCGCACGAAGTTGGACAACCGCCCGGCGCTGGATTGGGACCGCTGTGTTACAAGCACCAAGGAGGGCGCCGAGTTTCGCGAGAGGTACTACAGGGCGTTTATTTCGGAGAGGGAGACCGGCGCAAGGTGAGGGCGTTAATCCTGGTTAAATTGAAAGAACTGCACTTAAAACTTGCCAAAGCCGTGCATTGGGGCAGGGGAAGGAGCTGGCTGAACGCACTGTTCTGTGGCGTTGTGCTTCTGCTTTTGACAGTTGATTTGTCCTTTGCTGAGTGGCCGACTGTGCGCGGGAACAGCTTCCGCTCCGGGTTTGCACGGGAGAAAGTGAACCCCCCGTTTCGTTTGCGCTGGGCCGTGGGGTTTCAAAACGAGCGGCTGGGCACGTGCTTAGAGCCTATTGTGGCGCTTGGACGGGTGTACGTGGGAACCCACAGCGGAAATTTGTACTGCTTGGATGGGCAAACGGGAAGGGCCGTTTGGCGGTTCAAGTGCTCCGGTGCGTTTCTGCACTCCCCTGCGGTGGAAGGCGGAATTGTAATTGCGGCCAGCTCTGATGGGTTTGTGTACGGTTTGGACGCCGCAACCGGAAGACTGCGCTGGCGTTACTTCGGCGGCCGCAGCGGATTTTCGGCCTCGCCAACGGTTTCCGGAGGCACTGTTTTGATAGGCGCCAGATCCGGCGTGTTCTTGGCTCTCAATGCAAAAACCGGCAGACTTTTTTGGATGCGTCGGTTGGGGGTGCCGATCCGTCAAACCGCCGCATCGGACGGAAGAAGGGTGTTTGTAACCGGCGAAGACATGGCGGTGCGCTGTTTCGATGTTCGGACCGGAGATTTGGTTTGGACATCTGCGCGGCTTGTTGGCCAAACTGCGAGGGATTACTATCCGGTTCTTGCCAAAGTGGGGAACAAGGAAGTAGTTGTGGTCCGCACAAACCCGGTGGTGAAGTTTTCGGATCGGCTTGCGCGTGATCGTCATATGCTGTGCGCTTCCGCCGGTGTGGACGATAGCTCTTGGCAGTCGCTTGATGCTTGGATAGAAAGCCCAGGCGCAGTCGGAACGCCGGATCTTTGGCAGAGAGAGCGGAAAGCTGTTTTAGGCTACCTCGAGCAAAACCGCGATGCCAGGACCTTTTTCGTTTTAGATGCGCGGACCGGAGCGCAGTTGCCCCATCCTCCGATTCTGTGGGCGGCCGGGTGCCAAGGGGTTGGTGCTCCGCCGGTGGTTTTGCCGGATGGGCGGCTTTTGGTGTTTTACCGCTCTGTTTACGGAAACTGGAACCTTGGGGTAGCCCCGTTTATTTCTTTAGGGCTGTTGGATCTTGCTTCCAATTCTATTCAGCCTTTGCGGCATGCGCACGGCTCTCAGCCCCCTTGGAACACATTTTGGGGTACTGCGGATGAAAGTCAAAACCTGGTGGCGGCACCCGGGCGGGTTTTGGTGGTGCACCAAGGCACACTGAGTCTGTTTGATCTTGAAAGCGGGAGGCTCTCGACAGTTTGGGGAGAGCGAGATACGTTTGGTGGGTTCCGCCATCTACCTTGGGCTAGAAACGAGTGGCACGGTCCTGCGAGAGGAGGAGCGGCGGTTTCCGGCGGATGCATTTACTGGATTACCGGCAGTAGAGTTTTGTGCATCGAAAGCGGAAGCGGGGCTTCTGCCACCGATAGGATAATACGCTCCAGTGATGTGCCGGCTAAATTCCAGGGTGTTGGCCGGCCCTTAACACCGGAGGAAGCATCCGCCCTTTTGGCGAGAGTTGTTGAGGAAGCAGTTTCGAAGCAGTGGGCGCCGCTTATTGTGGAACCCGGGTTGGCCGGCAGGCAGAGGTTTTTCGTGAGCAGT
>JBMFPP010000388.1:0-3072 GCA_049969055.1 Armatimonadota bacterium
CGTGGTGTTATTCTACTCCCCGAGGGAGAGTGATGGCGAAAGTTCTGCACAAATGTCCGGTGTGCCAGGGCGAGCTGATGGCCGCCGAACTGGCTTGCCCGTCGTGTGGAACGCGGATACAGGGCAGTTTCTCAATGTGCCGGTTCTGCCGCCTTGACGCTGAACAGCTCATGTTCCTGGAGGTGTTTCTTAGATGCCGCGGGGTTATCCGCGACGTTGAAAGACTGCTTGGGGTCTCATACCCAACGGTACGCGCCAAGCTTGACAGCCTGCTGGAGGCGCTTGGGCTGACGCCACAGGCGGAGTCCCAGGCTTCAGCGCGCAGGGAGATACTCGGCGATTTAGAGGCCGGCAGAATCACTGTTGACGAGGCTGTAAAGCGGTTGGAGCGAATGTAAGCGAAGGCAAAAAGCCGCTTCACGCGGCTTAGGAGGTAAAAAGCATGAGAGAAGAGATCCTCATGGTTTTGAAAATGCTTCAGGAAGGCAAGATCACAGCAGAAGATGCCGAGAAGCTGATTTCGGCCCTTCAGAAACAGCCCGAGTCCCCTGGTCGCCAGCAAGGTTTTCAGATCCCGAGCTTTGAAGCTGGGCTTGGAGCGGCCAGGAGGAGGGCAAAAGCGGCGGCTGAGCGGGCTAGAGAGTTTTTGTCGCAGGTGGATGCCGAAAGATATGTTTCACGAGCGATGCGACAGCTTGAAGAGGCGCTGAAGCGCGTGGACAGCGTCCTGCGCGATATGGAACTTGGCAGGCGCACGCGCGAGTTTGTTACCAGGGAACAAGAGGAAACCGTTGAAGCACAACGCGAGCAGTTTGTAGCCGTCGAAGCCGAGCAGGGCGTGCGGGCGGAAACGGTTACATTCCCGGAAGGGGAAGTAGACGACCTTAGAGTCTCTACCCCGGTAGGAAACATCACCGCCAGGCGCACCGACGGTGAGCCCGTAACGGTGAAAGTAACCTTCCGCGCCGTCGGAACAGATGAGGCCGCGGTAACCGAAAAACTTCAGGATATGGTTTTGGATGTTCGCAGGGTGAATGGCGACGTGGATGTGTCGATTCGCTCGCGCGGCGACCGGTTCCCCGAAAACTGTTCCGCAGATGTTGATGTTCAAGTGCCTTCCGGAGTGGATTTGACACTGAAGGCGGTGAACGGCTCGGTGGATGCGGAGGGGACGGACGGTGACCTCACAGCCGAGTCTGTGAATGGCGCTGTAAGCGTGCGGAACATCTCCGGAGACGCAGTGGTGAAAAGCGTGAACGGCGGCGTGAAGGCATCCGGCGTATCCGGCGACCTGGAGCTCACCAGCGTGAACGGCGGTGCGCAGGCCAACAACGTTGCAGGAGATCTGAAAACAAGCAGTGTAAACGGCGGGCTGGAGATTGTAAGCGTGCAGGGTGACGTTACGGCCAACACGGTTAACGGTTCCGCTTATGCAGAATCCATATCTGGGGATGCAAGGTTGGAAACCGTTAACGGCTCTCTGGAGATAAAGAACTGCTCCGGAGATTTAACGCTGAAAAGCCTGAATGGAACTATCGAAGCGAGCGGTATTTCTTCCTCGGACGTGCGTATTCAAGGGGGAAGCGGCTCGGTTTCTGTCGAGCTGGCCGATGGCTTCAGCGGGGATTTGGTTATCGAAACAACCGGAGGGTCTATTACGCTGGCGGTGCCGCTGGATGCAAACTGCCGTGTCTCGGCCGCAAGCGCATCCGGAAGTATTTCGAGCGACCTGCCGCTGGCGGAAGAGCAGAAGACAGAACATGAACTGAGCGGTGTGCTCGGCGGCGGGGCCGGCGAGGTTGTGCTTAAAAGCGGCAGTGGTTCTATAACCCTTAAAAGCCGCGGCGGTGTGCTGTGGACCTAGGAGGAGTGCACCATGGAAGGCTGTGATTACCCGCTTGTGAAAAAGGACTGCTCAGAGATTATTTCTTCCGGAGGCGGCGGCATGAGCGAAGAACTGCGGCGAATTCTTAGTATGGTTGAGCAGGGCAAAATCACGCCGGAAGAGGGAGCGCGGCTTATAACCGCCATCAATACTGCCGCCGCACCTGAACGCGTTGAGCTCCGTCAGCCCGTACCCAAACTGCTCAGGATCCAAGTGGAAGAGAGCAACGGCTGTAACGTAAGCGTGAACATACCTGTGTCTTTGGCAAACATTGTATCGCGCTTCATCCCCAGGAACGCGCTGACGTTCGGCGATCAAGTCATCGACATTAACGACGTGCTCAAAGCGATCCACGAAGGTGCGGAGGGGAAAATCTTGGAGGTTAAAGCTGAAGACGGATCCAGAGTGGAAATTTCAGTAGAGTAAAATGGGAATCCGTGGCGTCTAAAACGCGAACCGCGGTTCAGGATGCACTGCGGGCGTACCTCACCATGGCGCGCACATTTTCATGGGGGCTGTTCGGCGGCACTTCGCACCCGGGGCCGACAACGTACCTTGCGCCTGCTTGTTGATGGCATTGCTTAAAAGCTTCGTAAACCTCGTCTGGGGTGCCCTCCAAAAGGTACCTAACAGGATCTACGTTGCCGAGTATAGCCACGTTTGGCCCCATTTTTTCGCGCACCAAACCAACGTCGGTGAAGTAATCCACGTCGATCATATCAACTCCAAGCTCGGCAAGGCCGTCTAGCAGGTGCGTTATGTTACCGCAGATGTGAAGCCGAACGGGAACGCCGAGCTGTTTCACGGCTGAAACCATGCGCTTTTGATAGGGGAGGACAAGTTCGCGGTGGATCTCCGGCCCTATAAGCGAACTGGCCGCATCGCCGATGCCCATGATATGGACGCCCGCTTCCACTTGGGCCTTCGCAAAGTTGATCTCCATCTCCAAGATGAACTCAAAAAGGTCGCGGAGGAAGTTCGGGTCGTCGATGGTGTCGTACATCACGTTGTTGATTCCGCGCAGGTCGGCGGCTTCGGCCATCGGCCCTTCAATCCAGCCAAGTATGGGGATATCGTTGTTGGTGCGTTCGCGGAGATAAGCGGCAGCTTTCACGCGGTCGTGCATGCGGCCTCCGCCAAGAGGGTCCGGCTGGCGCAGTTTCTGAAGATCGCTTTTGTTTGCAAGC
>JBMFPP010000389.1:0-3065 GCA_049969055.1 Armatimonadota bacterium
CGATGCCGCCCGCTTTGCTGGCGACATTCGCTTGAGGATCTCCTTCGCCAAAGGCCGAACCGCTTCATTGAAATCGAAATCCGGCGCCAACAGCAAACAAGAGCCCTCCGCTGTGAAAAACGCCTTGGCTATCATAGCGAACTCCGGAGGCATAACCACGCGGTGGCGGTACACTAAAGACAATATCCTGTTCAGCATATCGCCGACCCGCATCTGGCTTCTCGGCAAGAAGTAATATTTGGAAATCAGCCGGTTGATATCCCTCCGAAGCTCCTCGCGGTCTATCTCGCCCTCGGTCGCACCCAAGTCTGAAAGTATCGACACAACCCTATCTGCGTCCTGCAAAAACACCGCTACGAAAAGCTCGGCCAGATGCTCTCTCGTACGCGCGTCCAAACGTCCAACGATCCCAAAGTCCAAAAGCACAAGCTCTCCGGCTTCGCTCACCAACAGGTTGCCTGGATGCGGGTCTGCATGAAACAAACCGTCCACAAGCACCTGCTTAACGATGCTCCTGGCAAGTTTGGTTGCTAGTGCACGGAGATCGAACTTCTCGATGTTCTGGCGGTCCGTGGGCTTGTAGCCGCGGATCCTCTCAAGCGTCAGGACTCTGCGCGTTGTAAGCTCCCAAATCACGCGCGGCACCACGATGCCGTCCCGAGCCAACCTGGCGCGCATCAACTCGCAGTTGTGCCCTTCCAAACTGAATATCAGCTCGTCGGCAATGGTTTCGGCAAACTCACGCACCAACGCCCTGGGATGATAGCGTCGCGAATCCGGAATCCGCTCTTCCAACAGCACGGCCAAATCGGCAAGAATTTCCAAATCCGAATGCATCACTCTCTCGATCCCTGGGCGCTGAACCTTAACCACCACCTCCCTGCCGTCTCTGGTTACGGCATAGTGCACCTGTCCAACCGAAGCCGCCGCTATTGGAGTTTTATCGAAGCTGAGGAAAACATCCTCGGGCTTAGCTTTAAACTCCTCGGCAATAACCTGAGCCACCTGCTCGTACGAAACCGGGGGGACCTCATCTTGAAGGCGCCGCAGATGCTCTATAAACTCCGCCGGTATCAGATCTGCGCGCGTACTAGCCGCCTGGCCCAGCTTAATAAAAGTTGGGCCTAGCTCCTGGAGTGCCTCAACAAGGTGCTGAGCGGCGGGGCGCGTTGAAACGGGTCTGCGCCTTCTTCGAACCCGGCCTGCTATTCCAAGTCGGTCCAGTACATAACCGAAGCCGTGTTTAGCCGCAACCTCGGCTATCACCGCTATGCGGTGGGTATGCCGAAGCCTCCTGGCCGCACTGTAGAAAGAAACCATACTGATAGAATCGGATGAACACCCTCAAGGCGCCCAACTTCTGCGCGGCAACCTCGAGGGAAATACTAAGGTTGGCCTAAAACCCGAGCCACCAAGCCAAATGCAGGAAAACCAAGCTGTAGTTAGAATTACGGCCGTGAAATTGGCACAAAAACCCACATGTCACAGCCGAACCACAAATCCGGCCGCAGTTCTGAAGGTGCCTATTCACCCGCTCAAGCTTGTTTGGAAACTACTCTGCCTTGCCTTTTAAATCCACAGCCAACCGTTGGACTACCAGAACTCCTTCGGCAACTGCTTCACCATGTTGTCATACCACCTCTGGTCGCCGGTCGTTATGGACATGCGGTTCTTCCACATCTCCTTGGGGGTCATCGTCTGCTGAAGCTTCATCCATTTGGCGTGGCAGTCCGCGAATATCCAGTTGCATCCCTTCATATGCCTCCAGAGCCACTGGTTTACACCTGGGCCGAGGCACCAAGGTCCCATGTCGGGGCAATCGCGGTTGAGAGTTTCGAGGATGAATATTGTTTCAGCAGGCTCTTTGATATCCGAAAGCGATGTGGGTCCGTACACGCCGTATGGATACTCCCAGAATGCCCCACCGTTGTACGCGTAGGAAACAGGATACCTTCCGGTCAGATCCAGAGTATCCCCCATTGGGTTCGATGGGCACTTGAAAACCTGAACGCTCTTGATATAAGGCTCAACCGACTGCTTCCACCATGTGTGGCTTCCGTCCAGCCCGGACGGAGAGTTGACGTTGCTTGCATACTTGTCTGGGTACCGGTTCATAGGATAGCACTCATCCCAGTCCTGGAGATAGTTGTATATCCCGGTACCGATCTGCTTCATGTTGCTCAAGCATTGCTGCATCCTGGCTTTCTCCCGCGCCTGTGCAAACACGGGGAAGAGAATGGCAGCCAAAATCGCAATAATGGCGATGACCACCAACAGCTCAATCAGGGTAAAACCCGAGCGCTTTTTCATTGCCTTCCCTCCTTTTGGTTTTGGAGCTTCATGCAGAACTACCTTTTCGGCCAGCGCTGTTGCTGACCGAGCGTTCCCTGGACACCCGTTCGCCGGTGTCCATCCCAACTCCTCCATTACCGGAGGAGATAACGCCCAAACTCAGGGGACACGTAGCGCGGTCTGCCTTTGAGGAGATCAGCTTGATGCCTCAGCAGGCTTGGTTCCATTCGGTTCCAGGGCTATGTCCAGCACTTCCTCCATCGTGTTCACAAACCTTATCTCCAAGCTGTTCCTCACCTGCTCGGGCACTTCTTCTTCCACATCTTTCCTGTTCCTTTCAGGCAGTACCACCACCTTTATCCCTGCCCTCCTCGCCGCTAAAACTTTCTCCTTTATCCCTCCTACCGGCAAAACCCTTCCGCTCAAAGTCACCTCCCCTGTCATCGCCACATCAGCTTTCACTTTCCTTCCTGTCACCAACGACGCTATCGCTGTCGTTATCGTTATCCCTGCACTCGGTCCATCTTTCGGTATCGCTCCTGCAGGTACATGTACGTGTATGTCCATCTTCCTGTAAAAATCTGGATCTATCCCCAACTCCTTCGCCCTGCTCCTTACATAGCTCAACCCTGCCTGCGCACTCTCCTTCATCACCTCTCCCAACATCCCTGTTAGTATCAGCTTCTGCTCCCCGGGCATCCCTGTCGCTTCTACTATCAAAACCTCTCCTCCTGCCGCTGTCCATGCCAAACCCATCGCCACTCCAGGCCTGT
>JBMFPP010000390.1:0-463 GCA_049969055.1 Armatimonadota bacterium
ATCTCAAGTGGTTGATCGTATTGGGACGCGCCTGGAGGCAATTGCTGATGCCGGCGAGAAGACGATCGGTGAGCTTTCAAAGCGTTTCAGAGTAACCGGCCGCGTTGTGCAGGAGAGCATAATGGGGCCTTTAATTGAGATTGGGGGTTTTATTGCCGGCGTGCGCCGGGGGCTTTCTGTTTTAGCGACATACAAAGGTGGAAAGGAGAGTGAAAAACATGGCGAACAATAGCAGGGGTTTTTTGTTCGGGTTTTTGGTCGGAGCGGTGCTTGGAGCGGCCGTGGCTCTGCTGTATGCGCCTGTGCCCGGCAGTGAGGCGCGGGAGCTGGTCGGCAGGAAGGCAAGCGAAGTTGCCGAAAAAAGCCGACAGCTTTTTAAGAAGAGAGGCAAACCAGCTGAGGAGGAGGGCGAGGCAGAATCCGCCGCTTCCGAGTGTGAAGATTAGTTTGGTTTGGTTTTGAA
>JBMFPP010000390.1:473-3013 GCA_049969055.1 Armatimonadota bacterium
TTTGTGGGGTATAATAAAGACGAACCAAGGTTCGGAGTTCCGAATTTTAAGGTGTTTATTAAAGCGTTGAAATTTGGAACACGAAGGCGGTTTATATCGTCAAAGTAAGAGGAACGACCTCCTTGGTTTTAGGGCTTCCGGGTCTTTCGCCTCCTTTCTACCGGGTAGCCCGTGTTGATCGAGGACGGAGTCCCGGGGCCGCCTGCCCACCCCGGAACTCGCGCTCGTTCACAGCGGTTCGATGTGTCCCCTCCGCATCGAACCGCCCCTTTTTTATCTTGCCGAAGTTTTGGTGCCTTCTGGGAAGCCTTTTTGGATGTATGCCAAAATGAAAGAAGAGCACCATAAAAGTATTGGTGTTCTTCATTCGCCGGTCCGGAAAAGGCCTGGAAACCCTTTTGTTGTCTAGACTAAGGTGGCGGAGGAGCCGGTCTTCGGCCGAAACCCCGCTGTCTCTCCTCCTCGAAGGCACGCCGTGTGATCTCTTGGAATTTCTCGAACTGGTCGGGCCTCAATATTCTGCGCAGTTCCAACTGCGACTCGAGCATGCGGTTCAGGATCTCTCTTTGCAGGCCGCTGATCTTCCTGATGGAAGCCGCGGCTTTTCGTCTATCTAGATTGTATTCCTTCAAAACGCTGTTAAACTCTCTGCGAGCCTCACCAAGTTTGCGCATTAAATCGCCGATTTCGCGGCCTGTATCGCGGTTGAGCTTCTTTAACCTTTCCTTTTGCTCATCGCTCAGGCCCAGCTCGCCCAACCGCTCCTCGATCCGTCCCAAAGGGCCCAGGGGTCTAGGTTCAAATCCGGGGCCGCGGCGCTCGGGGGGCTGAGCTACGGCCAATGTTGCGGCTACAGCGCATGCCGCTATGTACAGAAGCAATCGTGGTTTAAACATTTCCAAAAATCCAGGTTAACAATCACTCCGTGTTATTGTTATTGATGGTTTGACTGATCGGTAGTGCATACGCGGTCGTATATGTTGGTGTTTCCTCCGTAACAAGCTTCACCGACGGGGCAACCCAAGCGATGTCGTCCAGAGTTAGCCCCGGGGTTGTTGGCTTGTGGAGGGATATACTACTTAGGTAGAGCACGGCGCTTGCGGCAGCCGCCAGCGTAACCATCCACCAGCGCCTCTTCAGGGTTGAAAGCAGCGGCGGTGGGGCGGTTGCGGGCCTTTCGCTCTCAAGCGCTTCTGCTATGGCAGGCCACAAATCGCGCGATGGTTGTGTTTGCGGCATCATCTCCAGCTTTTGGGCCAGCCATGCCTCCTCCGCAAGAACGCGCCTGCACTCTTTACACTGCGTCAGGTGCGAACCTATTAGCAGGCTCTCCTCTTCGCTGCACCTCTGCAAAGAGTAGTCTGCCAGTCTCACCTGTATCTGTTTGCAGTTCATTTGGTCTCTCCTGATCATATGCCAACAAGTAGCGCTTTAGTCTTTGTCTTGCGCGGAAGAGCTTGGACTTTATGTTGCTGGGTTTTATCCCCGTAATTTCCTCTATCTCTTCGTACGAGCACCCCTGAAGGTGGTAAAGCGTTACCAAAAGCCTTTCTTCATCGGAAAGGCGCTGAATCGCGTTGTGAAGTTGCTCCACCTCCTCAGCTCTGAGGTAGATGTTCTCGGGGCTTTGGTACTCCTCAGAGCGAAACCCCGGTATTACCTCTGGCGTTGGAAGGTCTTCTAAAAACATGCTTTTCCTTGTACGCCTGGCTCTCAGGCGGTCAACCGCAAGATTGCAGGCGATTTGATGAAGCCAAGTGGAAAACTTGCACTTACCTTTGAAGGAATGGCTGTTCCGCCATACCTTGAGAAAAACCTCTGGAACCAACTCTTCAGCATCCTGTTCATTGCCCAGCATCCGATAAGCAATGTTAAAAACTCTTCGGTGGTACTTGTCGTAGAGCTCGCGCAGAGCCGATTGGCTTCCCGCGCGGCAGCTCGCTAAAAGCTCAAGGTCTCTCCTGTCGTCCTCGTGAGGGTCGACGTTAATCATTCTCTCTCCTTGGCCTTTGAACCGTTCACCACTTTAGACGAGAAGTTTTACGCGGCGGTTGCAGTTTGCCTTTGCGATGTGCGCGCTTCCGGCACGAAGAAGGTTAAATTCCGAACCCCAAATAGGGTACAATACACCAGAGCTGAAAAACTTGCATGCGAAGGGAGAATGGTTACAGTGCCGCAACCTACCCCTATACACTCTGAATCAGTTGAGTATATTTGCCGCAATATTAATATACCAGATCCAGAGCTGGGTCGGTTGTTTCAGAACTGTTTTCGGAATACTTTGGAGACCACGGTTTTCTTTACGGATGATGAGACCTACATAATAACCGGCGATATTGAGGCTATGTGGCTGAGGGATTCCTCCGCCCAGGTCAATCCGTACGTGCCGCTTACCAAAGAAGACGAAGTGCTTCGCCGGATCATCAAGGGATTAATCCGCAGGCAGTTCCGCTGTATTCTGCTGGATCCGTATGCCAATGCGTTCAATATGGAGCCCAACGGCCGCGGTCATCAAACCGATGTTACGGATATGTCGCCGT
>JBMFPP010000391.1:0-3013 GCA_049969055.1 Armatimonadota bacterium
GGCCCGGAAAATTGAACAGCCAAGGGAGGGTTTTCTCCATGAGCGCAGAGGCAGTTGCATCCGCCATTCCGCGCATCGGGGATCCGGTACCGGAATTTGAAGCAGTTACCACCCATGGTCCGCTCAAATCATCCGACCTCAAGGGCAAGTGGACCGTTCTCTTCTCACATCCGGCCGACTTCACACCCGTCTGCACCACCGAGTTTGTGGCTTTTGCAGAGAAGTCGGAGGAATTCGCAAAGCGCGGTGTACAGCTCATTGGGCTCAGCATCGACAGCATCCACTCTCACCTCGCATGGATACGCAACATAGAAGAGAAGCTCGGGGTTAAAATTGGCTTTCCAATCATTGCCGACCTCGATATGAAGGTTGCAAGCAAGTTCGGCATGATTCATCCTTCGGAAAGCACAACCGCGGCTGTGCGCGCAGTGTTTATTATCGACGATAAAGGCATCATCCGCGCGCTGATTTACTACCCCATGAGCAACGGGCGCAATATCGATGAAATACTGCGCCTCATCGACGCCTTGAAAACCAGCGATGCCTACGGCGTAGCTACGCCGGCAAACTGGAGGCCGGGCGACAAAGTCATTGTGCCTCCGCCGAAAACGGTTGACGAAATGCAGGAAAGGCTCACCGGCACTTACGACGAGAAGATCGATTTCTACCTGGTGAAAAAGAGCATCTGATATCATGCACGCATGCCCAAATCAGATAAATCCCCAAGCGGTTGAACCGTCGGGGGTACTGTCTCTCATAGGAAACACCCCATTGATCCAGCTTCGGAGGGTTTGTGCTGGTTTGGGCCGCGTGGAGGTTTACGCCAAAGCCGAATGGTTCAACCCGGGCGGATCTGTTAAGGACCGCCCGGCCCTCAATATGGTGCTTGAGGCAGAGCGCACCGGCAATCTGCGGCCCGGCAAAATCATTTTGGATGCCACGTCGGGCAACACCGGCATAGCCTTAGCCATGATAGGCGCCGCCAAGGGATACCGGGTTAAACTGGCAATGCCGGCCAGCGCCAGCGTGGAAAGACAGCGAATCCTGCGCGCCTACGGGGCAGAGCTCATCCTGACAGACCCGCTGGAGGGAACCGATGGAGCTATCCGTGCTGTGCGCAGAATCTACTCAGAAGAGCCGGAGCGCTACTGCTATGTTGATCAATACAACAACCCGGCAAATTGGAAGGCGCACTATCTCACCACAGGCCCCGAAATATGGCGGCAAACGAACGGCCGTGTTACCCACTTTGTGGCCGGCCTGGGAACAAGCGGCACCTTCATGGGCACGGGGCGCTGGCTTCGCGAGTACAACCCTTTGGTAAAACTTATAGCCGTTCAACCGAACAGCCCTCTGCACGGAATAGAAGGGCTGAAGCACTTTGCATCATCCATTGTGCCGGGAATTTACGATCCATCTCTGCAGGATGAGCAGATCGAAGTGAGCACAGAAGAGGCGTACGACATGGTGCTGAGATTGGCGCGCGAGGAGGGCCTGCTTGTGGGTGTATCCGCCGCCGCTAACGCCGTGGCCGCGCTGAGAGTTGCGGAGCGGTTGTCCGAAGGTGTGGTTGTCACGGTGTTTCCAGACGGCGCAGATAGATACTTAAGCGAGCGTTTTTGGGAAAAGGATGCTGGTCATCAAACCTGAATCTTTGGAGCAGATTCGCCGACACGCCGCCGAAACCTACCCCAACGAGTGCTGCGGCCTGCTGATCGGGTGTATAAGGGACGGCTGTGTTTTCGTTTCGGAAGCCTGCCGCATTTCAAACATCCAAGAAGATTCGGCCCGCACCCGGTACATGGGCGACCCGTACGAACAGTTCCGCGCAATGAAAGAAGCGCGCAAACGCGGAATGGATATGGTCGGGGTTTACCACTCTCACCCGGATGTGCCACCGCACCCTTCTCTGTACGACCTTCAGCACGCATGGCCGGGATACGTTTACCTCATTCTTACGGTGCGCCGCGGACAGCCAGAAGAAATGCGCGCCTGGCGCTTAACCAGCGGCGAAACCGATTTCGAAGAAGTGGGGATAGCCTATGAAGGAGACAGCCCTTGAACTGAAAACCAACAGTGCGGCGCTTTCCAAAGATGAAATCCTCAGGTACAGCCGGCATCTAATCATGCCGGAAGTGGGTTTGGAAGGCCAAAAAAGATTGAAGTCTGCAAGCGTCCTTCTGGTTGGTGCCGGCGGTCTTGGTTCGCCGGCGGCCATGTACCTTGCCGCCGCAGGTGTGGGCAGAATAGGCATCGTGGACTACGATGTTGTGGACTTCACCAACCTGCAGCGCCAGATTCTGTACTCCACTCCAGAAGTTGGTCTTCCAAAGCTGGAATGCGCCCGCAGGCGCCTGGAGGCGCTGAACCCCAACGTGAGGATAGATCTCCACGAAACCAAACTCTCTTCGGAGAACGCTTTGGACATTCTGAGAGACTACGACGTTGTAATCGACGGAACCGATAACTTCCCAACACGCTACCTGGTGAACGACGCCTGCGTGATTTTGGGAAAGCCAAACGTTTACGGCAGTATCTTTCGCTTCGACGGCCAGGCCTCGGTGTTCTGCGCAAAAGGCGGCCCCTGCTACAGGTGTCTCTTCCCGGAACCGCCCCCGCCCGGGATGGTCCCTAGTTGCGCAGAAGGAGGTGTGCTCGGAATCCTTCCCGGGATTGTCGGTACCATCCAGGCGGCTGAGGCCATTAAGCTTATCCTGGGCAGGGGGAATCCACTCATAGGGCGCCTCCTCATTCTCGATGTTTTGGGCATGAGGATAAGGGAGCTGTCCATACAAAAAGACCCTCGCTGTCCTGTATGCGGGCCAAACCCTTCCATCACAAAACTCATAGATTATGAGTTCTTCTGTGGGCTAACCACGGCACCCAAACTAAGCCCGGAATTCGAAATCGCCCCGCTCGAATTGAAACAGCGGTTGGAAACCGGCGGCCGTGTGGTCGTGCTGGACGTGCGGACTCCGGAGGAATGGGAAATTTGCCGCTTAGAGTGTGCCAG
>JBMFPP010000392.1:0-2996 GCA_049969055.1 Armatimonadota bacterium
CCTGCCGCTGGTACCGGGTGAGCCCACCGGCCGCATCGGCGATGGCCACCACCCGGTCCATCTCCGCCAAAAACGCTGCTCGCCGGGTGACCTTCCCACACATCTCAAACTCGTATTCCGAAAAACATAGCCTGCCGTATTGTCCGTTTCCTCCCTAGGGTCATTCGGAAACCCATCCTACGACAAAGCGAACCATTTCTACAGAGGTTCCTTAGGTCGGCATATCCAAGGTTTCACAAAGCCCTTTTTCGATCGCAACTGCAACGGTTAGAATAAAGACGTCCTATTTAGGCTTGTCGTTGCGGGTCAGGTAGACAACACGAAGAGTGTCGCGAAGTTGCGCCTCCATCGCCGCCAATGCCTTATTGGCTATTAGAAATGCATCAGCCCCACTACGAGGTGCAATCATTACTTGGCTTCTTTTGAAATCAATCACAACGAATTCACTCCAAAACACAGGCGACGCAGGATTTCGCAGCACAACGACCTGTTCCAATGGCAAAAAATCCGCCACTTCCGGGAGCGTGAAGCGCACCGCCAGCGGGACATTAGCCCGTGGCAATGGCAGCCGTTCCACCAGAGACCAAGAATCGCCCTGAAGCTCGTTAACCTCGAACGCCTCGATTTCATAAAGGGGCTTATTTTTTGGAACCTTATATCGCAACGAGAAAATCCGTCCTTCCACGCGGCGCAAGGCAAGAACAGGCTCATGCTCCCGCACGACGATCATCTGGCGATCTGCCCACGTATCTTTTGCGACCACTCCACCGTGGCCAACAACGCATCCTTTTTCAACTTCAAACTCGCAGAGGAGCGTTTCCGACAACGGGTCAACAACGAAGCGAAGCCGGAAGGGAGCCCGCTCCGACCACACCCGCTCAACGGCGCCAAAGCGGTACGAGGCCTGAGTCCGCCGAGTAGATGAGGCCAAGAAAGCCATTTTCTCGAGCAAAGCACACGGAACCGCACTGCAACCACCAGCTCCCACAACGGCGCAGCCCCTCGAGCTCGCCGGCTCGAAAGCTGCGTCTGCACCTCGCCTCCCCCAAGCGAAAAGAAAAAGACCACCATGACCCTTACACCGCAGTTCAACCCCGCCCGCGCGCCCCGTAGGCTCCGCCCACCCGCAATATGTGCACTCGCCATCTCCCTGCAGACTCAACCACCTTAGAAGCTGTCGCGGTAAAATTACCAGAGAGTAGTCTTGGGCTACATCCCTCGCAACGTAAAGCTTCGGCCGGTCGCCCTCCCGCGCCCCCAGAAACGCCCAGTAACAAGCCGCCGCTGCTGCCAAAAAAGCCCCCAGAAAAAGCGCTGTGCCAGAAACCCTGGATTTTTTCGCTCCGCCAAGCTTCGGTGCTCCCATCCCGACGCTCGCCGCCTGCCTCAGCTGCCCCCTCATTCTAAAGTAAAAGAACAGAAGGCCAAGGATCACACAATCTCCGAGAACCCAGAAAAGCAGCCTGTTGTCCCGGCCTAAAAACCCCAATAAATTCTCCCAGTGGTAAAGAATGACCCACGTCCATTGGCCCGCCGCGATGGCCACAGACAGGACCAAGGCAATGGGCCGCAGAATACGCCCAATTGGGCATAATCGAACTCCAAACAAAGATAAGCCAATATCAAGAAAGTTTGCAACAAACAAGGTTAGGAGAAAGCCCGCAACTGGAATAACAGCCATCCAGAGCGACAATTCCTTACCGGACCGCAAAAGGCTAACATTAAAGGGAGGTTTGTAGAGCCTAAGCGCAATCAGAGCTAAGCCAACAAGAACGAAGTAAACTATCTGTATAACAACTACATCCACTAAAGCCAGAAGAGGTGAATAGGTTTCTTGCTTATTCGTGAACTCCTTCTCCCTTGAGGCCAGGAAGGTAGCGTAAATGAAGAGCAATAACTGGAAGAACAGTATAACCTCCGTGAAGGGCGTTCTCAAGGTCTCAAAACCAGTTATGGGGAACAAAAAAACGCCACTCCACTCCCACAAACACGCAGCAGCACCTATGAGTTGGCCAAAGCTAATAATTGCAGCCACGCCTCGTCTGCCGCTGCTCATAGCCGCAGCAAATACCGCTTGCCCGGAGAAAAGCAGCACCAATGCCATCAGAAACGAAACACTGAACTGATAGTCTCCGCCGCTTTCCGAGGAAAGCAACGTAGGTCCGGACACATAAGAGAGGGGATGACCGGCCGTTTGTGAAAGATCAAGACCCAGGTCGCCCAGCAAGAAGAGATAGAGAAGAAACGCCCAAAAAGTCGTCGCCAAGCCCGTGGCGACAAGGGCAGCCAAAGGGAGACCACCAATTCGCTGCCAGTCTCTCAATGCGGTTTCCCGGTGCAGGAAATCATAACATCGACGGCTCGCTCGTCGTAGTCACGGCTTGGGTAATCCTCGCCAAATCCGCAGTGATGGAGAAATTCATGAAAAACAACTTCCTCGACCGGAGGACACTGGCTGCCGTACGGCGGTTTCTTGGTGTTGAGCCAGACTTTACAAGGCGCTCTGTACTCCCCACACCTACTGTATTTTTCTGACGAGTCTGCATAGACGCACTCAACTTGCGGACAAGTGCCGCCCTTGCAAGCCTCTTGCATACATTGGAGGGCTCCATAGCGCTCCAAAGCCTTGCGGCAACGTTCGCTCTCCAGAAAAGAGCACGCCTTCTTTATGAACTTGCTGTATCCAGCCCGTTTGCACGCCAAAGCTTCAGTGTACCAACCGGTCGAGTCTCGAAACCAAAGAGGAGAATCCGCAGCGTAACTGTAGAGGGACCCGACCCCATCCGATACTAAATCTGAAAAGCCTCCCGGATCCTTCCCCGTCCACCGGCCCACCTGCGCGTCGTAATCCCGGGCGCCGAAGCGCACCAAGCGTGTGTGGGTGTCGTACAAGCCTCCCGCAAACCCAAAGGGCTGGAAACCGGGGTTGGTGTCCAGGACCACGTTGCCCCAAGCGTCGTAGCGCATCTCTTGCGCTATCGTACCATCGCTTGTGT
>JBMFPP010000393.1:0-2995 GCA_049969055.1 Armatimonadota bacterium
AAACTGGCCTCCCACATTCCGGTGAACGGGGGGTTGTCCGGAAACTCAAACCCGTAGCCGCGGGAAAAGAGGCGTCCTTTCGATGCGCTCAAACGCTGTATCTCACGCAGATATTCGAGCGAGTGGGTGCCGATCAACTCGGTTTCTCGTGCAGCTCGCGGGGAGACCTCTCGGCAATTGCAGTTGAAGCCGCCGAGCGCTTCTATAAGCCCGCGCGTTTTGCTTAGTCTTTCGGGACGCAGTGGATGCGAGGGACCGAAATCGTACTTCAAAAAACCGCTATCGTAAACAAACGCTGCACGCATTGGTGTCTCCAATATTCCGACAATCGCGCCGCTTTCTTTTTCAACATTCCTTTCCATGACCAATGCGCACTTACCTTCCTCGCATTCCACAAACCACGTCCCGGCAGGCAAGGAAAAACGGCTTGCCCCTGCGAAAATTACAGTAACCGCGCATGCATGTGCGTGCAACCTGCGTGGGGGGTGATCATTTTGAAGCGGCGCTTACCCAAAGGCTTCACGCTTATCGAACTGTTAGTGGTGATCGCCATAATCGCGATTCTGGCGGCCATCCTGTTTCCAGTTTTCGCCCGCGCAAGAGAGAAAGCCAGGCAGACGACCTGTCTATCCAACCTCCGGCAAATCTCTTCCGCCGAGCGCATGTACAGAGACGAGTGGGACTCGGCTTTCATGAAGTGGGGGGAGAACGGCGACTTCCGCCACGAAGGTTTTGGGGGGCATCAGCCCTACGAAAAGGGCTTCCGCATGGTGTACACTGAGCTGCTCCAGCCCTACGTAAAATCCACCGGAGTGTGGATATGCCCCAGCGATGACGGCGCGGCACGCGGCCCGGATGGAAAGCCGGTTGTCGGCATGAGGCCAACCTCTTACCACTACCGCCACTATCTATCCTGCTGGCCCGGCTATGATTACACGGACAACGGTAACCTCATTTACTATGAGTCCGACTTCTCTAATCCAGCGGGAACTTTCATCTTCCACGAGATGTGGCCTTGGCACGAGTGGAAATTTGTGGATGCAAAACAGCACCCAGCCAAGGTCCGCGGTTGGGATCCGAAATCCATTATGAACTTTATATTCATGGACGGTCACGCCAAGGCTATCCCCGTGAATGCCGTGGTCCTGGTAGCGCCCTGGTGGCCCGATCAGGGTTACGATTATCACTGGCCGAAAGATGGATGGAAAGGCAATATACCACTGCCGGATATGTAACAAACAGCATACGGAGTCTGAAATGCAAAGAGAGATCAGCATAACAGCGGCTGTAGTTATCATACTGGCACTGCTTGCCCTTGTGGTTGCTGGGTTTTTCGTTATGGAGCGCCGAAGCAAGGCCGCCCGATCCAGCGAAATCGAAAAGATCATTCAGCGCGGAGTTGGAGCCCCCGCAAAAAGCAAGCCGTAGATGGTTCCGCTTCTTGAGGCACGGGAACTGGTAAAAGAGTTCAAAGCCGGAAACCGAGGCTGGATCCGCGCGGTGGACGGCGTCAGCTTCATGGTCCACAAGGGCGAAACCCTTGCTATTGTTGGAGAAAGCGGAAGCGGCAAGTCCACTACCGCCAGACTCGTGCTGAGGCTTCTGCCGGCTACCTCCGGGTCAGTTCTCTACTACGACGCGTCGTCCGGCGGCGCACCGGTGGACTTTCTGCGCCTCCCGCCGAAAGCGATGCGCGCCCACCGCAAACGCCTACAAATTGTGTTTCAGGACCCCACCTCCGCACTGAACCCACGCATGAGCGTCGGCTCCGCAGTGGCCGAACCGCTGTTTATCCATCGGATCGTGCCGAACAAGCGCGCCGCCGCCGAGCGCGTTGCTCAACTGCTGGAGCTGGTCGGCCTGCAAACATCGCTGGCATCCAGATACCCGCACGAGCTTTCCGGGGGCCAGAGACAGCGCGTCTGCATAGCCAGAGCCATCGCTACCCAACCCGAACTGATTGTGGCCGACGAACCGGTTTCGGCGCTGGACGTTTCCATCCGCGCCCAGATAATCAACCTTATGCTGGATTTACAAGAGCAGTTCGGGCTTTCTTATCTCTTCATAAGCCACGATCTGGCGCTTGTCAGCCACATAAGCCAGCGCGTGGCTGTTATGCACCGCGGAAAGATTGTGGAGGAGGGGCCAACCGACCGCGTTCTTTCTTCACCCGCGCATCCTTACACCCAGCGCCTGATCTCGGCCGTCCCGCTTGTAAGGAGATAGCAAGCCGACCGTAAACGCTTGGAGGGACAGTATGCGCTCTGTATTACTATGTATAGCTTTAGTGCTTTTTCTCTATACATCAGTCAGCGCCTTCAACGATCCGATTGACATCGTGGGACCGCTGACACTGCGCATCGAGAATATCCCGCCGGTGGATCGCCTCAACACTCCGTTTGAGGTCTCCGTAAACCTGTCGAACTCAGGTCGGGAAGAAATATCCGGTTCGGTGCGCATCGGAGTCATAGACGAGTGGCGCGTAATAGGGCGGGATAAACTTCCCTTCCAAATACCCCCACAGAGCGCGGTAACCATCGTGTTCAAGCTGGTGGTCGGAAGCGGTGCGCATGCTGCGCTTTACCCGGTGCACGCATACGCCGAATTCGGCAGGCCGCCGCGAAGAGCTCACGCAGTTGCGATAGTCCAGGTTCTTCCTTCGGCGGTGGCACCAAAACCGCCTATTGCTTCGAGAGCTCGAACCGTTTTAAAACCCCAGCCCGGTCACCAACTGCCGCTGGAGATACCGCGCTTTTGGCGGCCGTTCCTAACCGTCGGCGGCGGAAGCCCCCTGCCCCTCCCGCCGGGGTTTTCCGGAACCGACAGCACAACCGGCGCAGTGGCGGTCTTTCGTGAGGCTAACCGCGGCGGCACACTGCCGGCCATAGCGGTGCATCCGCCGTGGCGCACAGGATGGGGCACCATTTGGCTTGATTACAACGTGCAACTTCCTGCCGCAAAGCCCATTTCCTTAAGCTTCTCCAACGCTATACGA
>JBMFPP010000394.1:0-2992 GCA_049969055.1 Armatimonadota bacterium
CGCTTTACCTTCTCCTGCTGATCCGGAGAAAGATTAAGCCTTCGGGTGAGCAGTTCCACGTTGCCCAGCGGTCCAAGCGGCGACGGCGGTTCGGGTCTTGCAAAAGCCCTAGGCCTCAGCTGTCTAAAGCGCGACCTCTGTTGGGGTGTTAAGAGTTTCTCGACTTCCGAGTTGAAGCGCTCGCGGAGGTCCCTCATTTTTTCGCGGATTTCAGGGCCAGGCGGTTGGGTTTCGCGGAGCTTTCTGACTTCAGCGGTGTAGCGGTCCAATATGGGTTTGAGCTTTTTACGCTGTTCTTCGGTAAGGCGGAGCTGTTGGGAAAGTTCTTCCAGCGTTGGAATGCCGCGTCGGAACCGCGCGGCCGCGGCGGCCCACTTGTTTCTCTGCTCCGGGGTTAAAACGCCGGAAATCTGCCTGCGCGCTTCTTGGAGCACGGTGCGCACTTTTTCTCGCCTTTCCTCAGGGTTAGCCGCTTCACTTCTTATCTGCTCCAGCTTCTGCCTTGTTTGCTCTCGGATTTTTTGTATTTTGGCTTTTTGCTGCTCTGTTAGATTCAGGCTCTCGAGAGCGGTGAATATTCGGGGCTCGCCTCGCGGCTCGTTGGGACGACTGCGGGGTTGTGCGCTGTGGCAAATTGTAACTGCAACCAGCCCCAAAGCCAATGCTCCGATTAACGTTTTGAGGAAAAGCTTCATCCTTTCAGCACCCCCTGCAAGAAGTTTTGGCGTTCAATTAGCCATTGTTTATCTGTCAAAAATTCTTGGAACGGTTCCGGGTTGGGAAGCAATCTCACAAGCTTAGACGAAGGAACGGTGCGGAGGTTTCCCGCCCGGGGTAAAGCTTTGGCTCTGGAAGTGTTCCAGAATCCAGCAGTTACCATGCAAGAAGTTTTGGGGTTCAATTAGAGATTGTTTGTGTGTCAAAACTTTTTGTCTGGTGCTTCGGTGCTAGTGAGACCGGTGCGCAGGGTGTTTTTCAAATCTTCCAGTTTGGTTATAGGCGGCAGGCAGGTTTGTCCGATGCAGACATACGCGGCGGGTTGCGTTTTTGGCATAGCTTCTGGAGAGCCTTGTTGGGGTTGTGCGGAGTTTCTGCGGAGAAGCTGAACGGTTTTATGGGGATGATAGTGGTGCAGGGCTGTGTTTATGAGCTCGCGGGTGAGGGAGTCGTCGGTTTGGCCGATAACTCTGATGGAAACATGGTCTGTGAGCAGAGACTCCACCGCAAGTGCGTATCCGGCGGCCAAGTGCCCCCAGCGTTTGTATTGGTGAAGGAACGGGCGGAGTGCTTGCGCGGCATCTTTTTGGTAATCGTGGTCTGCCGTAAGGATGTACAGTTTGTTAAGGAGTATTGACATGAGGGAGTTATCAAGCATGTGCTTCTGAGGAAGTGCAAGCCGCCCGAGCTTTTGATGGGTTTTTGGAGGTGCGTCATAGAAGCCGCCGTTTTCGGTGTCCTGTAGGTGGGTGCGGCAGAATTGGACGATCTGAATCGCTGTGTCTAGGTACTTTTCGTCGGTTGTGGCTTCGTAAAGGTGAACGGCGGCCAATGCGGCGGCAGCTTGATCGCGGAGTAAACCCGGCAGGCGCGGCGCGCCGTCGTGGTAGTGGCACAGTGCTTGGGAGTCGTCTCGGCAGTTGGCGAGGAGCCAATCGCAGCACCTTACAGCGGTATCCAGAAGCGCTTGGTTCCCGGTGGCCACCCACATGCCGACAAGAGCCGATACTATCCGCGAGTTCCAATCGACGTAGATAGTGGTGTCTACAGCTGGGGCGCGCACGTTCTTACGTTCAGATAGGGGGAGTGAGTAATAGTGCTCATCTGCATCTTGACTGCCGAAGAAGGCGGAGCGATTGGGGTCGTACAAGTATTTCTCAACGTAGGCGTAAGAATGTTGGGCCACTTCTAGGAACCACGGGTCTCCTGTTGCCTGGTATACTTCTGTGTAGACGCGGATGTGTCCGGCGTGGTCTTCAAGCATTTTCTCGTAATGGGGAATACTCCAGTCCCGGGTAGTGGAGTATCTGAAGAAGCCGCCTTCTTCATGGTCGTACATCCCGCCGTTTCGCTGTGCTTCCAAGGAGTGGCGAACTGCGCTGAGGAGCGAGAGGTCTCCGGTGTAGTAGTAGCGGTGCAGAAGCAGTTCAAGCGCTTCAAAGGCGGGAAACTTTTGGTGCGTTCCAAAGCCTCCGTAGATTGGATCATAAGAATTAAGAACGTTTTGGGTAACATCTTCGACGACTGCCTTAGTGAGAAGAGCGGTTGGGTCCGGTATTGGGGATAAAACGGTTTTGGAATGCTGTTCCAGAAGCTTTGATTGTTCTTCTATGGCTTTTCTGTTGGAGCGGAAGTGCTGGAGAATGCGCTGAAGAATAAGCGCCATATCGTTGGGTGGAATGTACGTTGCCCCTGCCATTATTTCGCCTTTGGGGGTGAGGAAGCATGTGGTTGGCCAGCCGCCCATGTTGTACCGCTCGTTGATGTCCGGCCGACGGTCGTTATCGACTCTTATGGGGATAAACTCGGAGTTGATTGTCTGGGCGATATTTGGGTCTGAGTAAGTAGTGTTATCCATTACGTGGCACCAATGGCACCAAGTGGCGCCGATGGCCAAAAGTATGGGTTTGTCTTCTGCTTCGGCGCGCCGAAACGCTTCTTCGTCCCATTCCATCCAATTTATTTTGCTCACGGTGACCTCCGCTTGACCTTAAAGGCATAGGAATTGTAGCGTTGTTAGAGAGAGCAATTCAACGGGTGTCTAGCTTGTCGGCTGCGTTTTGGGGAGGCTAGTGATATGTGGCGGAGACTGTACTACATAGGAAGAGTGGCTGGAAGACCTTGTGTATCGACGTTGGAACCACTGCCGGAGTCGCCGGAAGAGTATATTGGCGAATGCACTATTGGCCCAAGCCCGCACGTAGTGCTCCCCGAAATGCCCATGCGTTTGTTTCCGGGAAAGCCGGGAACGCGCCGGTGGATCTTGACGTGCAGT
>JBMFPP010000395.1:0-2990 GCA_049969055.1 Armatimonadota bacterium
TTAGGGATATGTAGTAGTAAAGGTGGCTTGCGTCGTTGGAGTTTGGGTCGGCCCTCTCACCGAAACCGAGATGCTCCGGTACCAGGCATACGAAGCCAAGCTCGGCCAGTTTGAGTGGATAGCCTTTGTACTCGCTGTTGGCGTCCAGCACCTGGCTGACTCCGTTTCCATGGCCTGGAGGGCACAGCACGGCAGGAGCTGGTAGCGGTGCTGCTTTGGGTATGAGGAGCGCAGCCGGGACAGAGATGCCCGGCAAGGTATCGTACCAGATCTTCTCGTGTCGGTAAAGGTTGGTTTCGGCGGTGGTTGAGCGGCGCAGGCGCAAAGGCACTTTGGTGAAACCCTGCGGGTACAGAAGGTTCAAAAGCTTGCGGCGCGTGGAATTCTGCCAGCGGCGAAGCGAAGCGCGCGTTGTGCCGCGGAAGCGCCACTTTCGGCCGGATGCGCGGAGCTTTTCGAGGTGGATGCGGAACGCGCGCTTTGGGTCCCCAGCGTCTGTTGGATTGGAAATACCCATTTAGTTAGAACCTCCCGGTTTTTGTGAGCGGTATTCTCGGCACAAAGCCGGCGGATCTCGGTTTTTTACGGCCGTAATCGGTTTCGCCGGTTCTGCCAAGGGGGCCTTCGTTTGACAGCAGGCTGGCAGTCCGAACGGATGGTTTGAAAAACCCCAACTTCGCTTTCAACAGGCGTTTGGGCAGTTTTTAGGGCTGTTCGGACTGTGGTTGTGGTTTCAAAATCAGGAGGGTCAAAGTGGCTGTTTGCGTTTTGCAGAGAGGTCACCTTGGTAGGCGCAGAGGGAACACCGGCACGCCTGGCGAGGTTGAATACAACGTGGCTGTTTCCAAACGGGTGATGGCTAAGCTTAAGCCCGAAGGGATAGATGTGCGGCTCTACGGAGCGGATGATGTTCCGTACGGTCTGCGGTGCGATGCGTTTTTAGCCCTTCACTGCGACGGCGCGGAAAGGCAAGATGCAGGCGGCTTTTCTTTGGGCTATCCGGACCACTTGGGCGATACGGGAGAACTGGCCAGGTGCCTGCGCCAGTCGTACGGCGCCAGCACCAGCATTGTGTTCCGCGGCTACAACATCACCCGCAGTTTGCGGTACTATTATGCATTCAGCCGGGTGAAGGCACGCGGTAGGGCCGTGATCGAGCTGGGGTTTTTGACGAATCCAAGCGAGCGGCGCTATCTTCTGGAGAACGCCGAGCTCGTTGCGGAAGGGGTGGCCGGCGGGTTACTGCGGTTCCTGACGGTAGGGAAACGATGACGGCCGGACCGTAGTAATGTGCAAGTATCTCCCTGTAGGTGCGGTTGTGTGGGGGGGAAGCCATTCCATTGGCGCCGGAAAGGCACATTCCAACGCCGTGACCGTATCCCCTTCCGGATATTTCCACACGGCGGCCTCCAAGCGGTTTGACCGAGGCGATTGTGGAAGGCAGTTTATCTTCTCCCAGCAGGCGCCTGAAAATGTAAGATGGGATGGTTTTTACCACCAAGGAGCTTTGAGGTTCAATTGCTTCATTCTGGTTTGGCAAGGCTTCTTGGGGGTTTACAGGGTTGCGGAAGCTGTCTTTTGGGTTTTGGGATGAGAAGCGGAATCGGAGGGTGACGGTTTTCGAGCGGCCGAAGGCGTCTGGGTTATCGAAGCTGAGGGATTCAAGAAGCATGTTTTCGGTTTGCTGGCCCGACCTATTGGATCCGTCAGGCAGTCTAAGGTATGCTGAAACGGCTTTGGCTATCTCGTCGAGATCGAGAGTTCTGCTCCAGGTGTAAAAGCGGCCGGATGAGCAGTAATCCGGCAGGCCGTTCGGCGGTGCATCTTTTACGGCGCGTAGGTAGGGCTTGGGGGTGCCTCCAAAGCCGGCGTCTTCGTTGTTGGTAGTGGCGCCGCCGCAGTTGGTGCAGTAAGCGGCGACGATGGGCAGGTTTTCGTAAACCAAGATCTGGCCGGCGGTTTGGGCCACGGCGGAGGCAATCCGTTGGTCTGTGCACAGGCCGAGGTAGCCCTGGCAGTGGGTAGTGTCGCAGAGGTTGAAGGCACTGCTGTTGTGCCTGAGCATATTTGCCAGTGCGAAGGTTCTTGCGGCAACCGCAAGAGCTTTTAGGGCTTCGGGGTGCATGGTGCGGCTGGCTTCGGCGGCAACAACCCCCTTTACGTAATCCTCCAAAGGAACACAGTTGACAAGCAGAAGATGGGAACCGCCTTGGATGCGCACCTCAATACTACCCGGGTATCTGCGCTTGTTGATAAGAAACCCTGAAGGGCATTCCAAACGAAGCGACTGCACGAGCGTTTGAAGCAGGGTGGGAGAAGATGTGAGGCGCCCCTGTGATGCTTTGAAAGTAATTTTGCACGGATTTGGAATGCGCCCGACGGCCTGCTCTGAAGATAGGTCGTATAGGGCAGCCGGGCCGTTGGTTTCAATGGTGACCGTCGTCCTGTTTCCCAAGGAGACCAAGCCGACGCGAATTTGAGGGGGCGCTGTTTGGCACTGCGGCGAAGCGCAGAATGCGGTTAACAAAGCGGAGAAGAATACAAAATGCTGTGGGCTCACACGTAAATTGTCGGAGCCGAGGCCGGCGGTCTTGACAGGTTGTGCAAAGCATTTGTCGGCGCCGCCCCCAGGTTGGCATTTTCTGGGTGTTTGCCTTCGTCTCCCAGCTCTTTTCTGCCGCTGTGGATGGAAGGGGGCACTTGTTTCACCTTCTCCCAGGGATGGGAGGGCGAATACGGACAAATTTGCACATTCGAGGTTGGCAGGGGTGCATTAGGCGTTTAGGTTCGCGCCTCCGCGGGAATGAAGGAGTTTGGAAAAACAACAAGAGTTTTCTGCCGGTTGGAGCGGTGTGGTGAAACCCGCCGGCAGTTTGTGTGCAGTGCATTCATTTGACAACAGCACTGCTCGATGGCATAATCTAATCCGGCCTTTACAGGCATTGGAGGAGAGTTTCATATGGCGGAAGAATGGGGTGGACCACTCGAGA
>JBMFPP010000396.1:0-2985 GCA_049969055.1 Armatimonadota bacterium
GAGGGGTTTGACGCCGTGTTTTTGGGTACGGGGGCGGGGTTGCCCGTTTTCCTCAATATCCCGGGCGAGAACCTCAACGGCGTTTACTCGGCCAACGAGTTCCTCACGCGCGTAAACTTGATGAAAGCCTATAGGTTCCCTGAGTATGATACGCCGGTTCGCGTTGGCAGGAGAGTGGCCGTTATCGGCGGTGGAAACACTGCTATGGACTCCGCAAGGACGGCTTTGCGTTTGGGTCCGGAAAAGGTGTATCTGATATACCGCCGCTCGCGCGCTGAAATGCCGGCTCGTGAGGAGGAGATAAAGCATGGGGAGGAGGAGGGCGTGGAGTTCATACTGCTGACCAATCCGGTTCGCTTTATCGGAGAGAACGGCTGGCTGACGGGGATTGAGTGCGTGCGCATGGAGCTTGGCGAGCCGGATGAGTCTGGAAGACGCCGCCCTGTGCCGGTTCCGGGTTCCGAGTTTGTTATTGAGGTGGATACATGCATTGTGGCGGTTGGTAACCGCCCCAATACTTTGGTTCCTGCGACTACCCCTGGATTGGAGACCGGTCGGCACGGCACCATCGTAGCGGACGAAGAAACCGGTGCCACAACTCGGCCGGGGGTTTTTGCGGGTGGGGATATTGTCACCGGAGCCGCAACCGTGATATTGGCGATGGGGGCGGGCAAGCGCGCCGCAAAGGCCATCGATGAGTATCTGCGGGCGAAGGCAGCCGGGTTTCAAGGCGAAAACCTTGCCGCATCCGTTTCGGATCAGTCGAAATCTTCTTAGACGAGAGGCTGAAGCATGACACCCAAAGAGAGAGCAGTGGCGGCCCTTGAACTGCGCCAGCCGGATGATATTGTGCCTACGTTTGAATTGGAGTTTCAGCTTTGTCAGGAACTGTTCGGTACGGATTTTGTGCCCACGCACGGCCTTTCAGGGGCCGAGTTGGACCGTGCCGTTGCACACAACGCTGAACTGCATCTGCGCGTGGCCGAAACTTTGGATTATTCTATTATCCGCACAGGGGATATAAGGGTTCTGCGCAGGCTGGCGAAGGAAGGCGCCGGCCGCAAATACCTGCTTTGCGGTGAGGCCGACGGAACGCTTGGCATACCGACGGGGCAGAACATGGTGGAGCTTTCCGCGCGCCTCTTCGAGCATCCGGATGAGGTGAAGGAGGAGCTAGACCGCGCCGCAGAGCAGGCCATTGCTTGGGGCCGCGAGCAGATTGAGGCCGGCGCAGAGTGCCTTACAATGTGCACCGATTACTGCTTCAATCAGGGGCCTTTTCTATCTCCCCAGATGTTTGCGGAGTTTGTTACACCGTATCTGCACCGCATTATTGAAGCTCATAAGGCGAACGGTGCTTACGTTATCAAGCACACCGACGGTAATATCATGCCCATTTTGGACCAACTTGTTTCAGCAGGGCCGCACGGACTTCATTCCCTTGACCCTCAGGCAGGGGTTGATATAGCTGAGGTTAAGCGCCTCTACGGCGACAAGGTGTGCTTGTGCGGAAACGTAAACTGCGGTAAACTGCAAACCGGCACCGACGAGGAAGTTATCCAGGACGCTATTTACAGCATAACTCACGGTAAGCCCGGCGGGGGTTACATATTCTGCACCAGC
Source organism: Armatimonadota bacterium (assembly GCA_049969055.1). GTDB lineage: Bacteria > Armatimonadota > DTGP01 > DTGP01 > JBMFPP01 > JBMFPP01. The sequence continues at coordinate 1,624 of JBMFPP010000396.1, forward strand.
AACGTAGCGTTTAAAGGCATGGAGCTTCGCCGCTACATGATGATTCTGGAGGTTAGGCAGAAGTACGGCAGATATGATTGAGTTAACCGAACCACACCTGGTACGAGCGCAGTGCGTCTGGGTAGTACATACCGAAGGCGCCCCACAAAACCCCGGCAACGAAGAAGTGTCCGAGTGCCACTCCTAAAAAGCCGGGGATTAGCCTGCGGTAGATGCGTATACCGCCGTAGCGCAGAATCAGATATTTTAATGCCCAGACGGTTAGGAACGGGCCCCAGATAAGGTCGCCGTAGGCGGTTGCCATTGCGTAGCCGAGCGGGTGGAGGGGGAACCACACAAAACTGCGCCGCATAAGCACCAGAAGCAGGGCAGTGGCCGCACCGACGCCGGTTGCAGTGGCCTGCGGTATTTGTGGGCGCCGTGGAGTCGTCATGATGGAGATCAGCTCCTGGTACTCCGGAACTGCTACCCAAGTGCCCCACAATCCCAAATTTGCCGCGCCGTGCTTGTAGTAAGCCTGCAGGTGCGCCAGGCACGATATGCCGAACCCTATCGGCACGGCTATCAGGAGCGCCCAGAACAAACCCCGCAGTTTCATTTTTGTGAAGGATCCCAACTGGAAGGTTTCCAGCTGATAGCCCATAAGTGCGGGGAAGTATCCTCGGGAGAACATCACCAGGCCGCTGAGTAAAACCAGGTTGGCATAGCTTCCGCTGGTTACAAAGGCATCGCTTCCAAACACGTTGATTAGCACCCGCTTTTGCTGGTAAAACGGGAACATCCAGATAAGAGGCACTCCGGTCTCCGCGCGGATGCGTGAGTAAACGAGAGCCACAGCAACCACGACTCCGAAGTACAGCACCGCTACCCACGGAGACATTCCGGCGGCCAAACACCACCAGACGACCCCGGCAAAGCCCAAAACTGTTCCGCAGAGCGCCATGCGGTATGAAATCGGCTCCTTGTCGTCGCTTGGGCTGGGTGCAAAAAGCGACCTGAGAACTTCTCGCAGGTATCCCCGCGACGCCCAGATCAGCGCCGCGGCAAACGCCAGATAGGCGCCGACGCTCTGCTCTTGGGGATGCGGGAAACCCGGGCTTTCCACGCCCATCATCGCACCGATAAGCTTTTCTAACCTGACCAGCATGAAGAAAAACCAAGCCGAGAAGCTCACCTCCAAAGACACCAGGTAGCCGAAACCAACCATCTCTGGGCGGATCCAAAACACCATCGGTGCCAGCGCATCCCACGGCCGCGTTTTCAGGGACTGCCCTAGGTCGATGAACTTTCCGAAGGCCGGGAAGGACGGTACAAACGCATGGGTTATGTTGACAAGGTTGTACCCCGCGGCGAGGCTAAAAC
>JBMFPP010000397.1:0-2976 GCA_049969055.1 Armatimonadota bacterium
GTTCGGAAAATAAACCCGACTATGCTGGACTTACGAAAAGAGCGCCCTGGCTGGCTTGGACGATGGTTATATTCCTCATATCCTTGGCCGGCTTGCCGCTGACCGCTGGATTTGTGGCCAAGTACTACCTGTTCGCGGCGGTCCTTCGGTTCCATGAATTCACCTGGCTTGCCGTAGTGGCGGCGGCAAACACCGTCGTTTCTGTGTACTATTACCTTAACGTGGCTAAATGGATGTTCTTCGCCGAGCCGAAATCGCTTGAGGAGGTGCCACAGCCGTTTTCCCTTAGGCTAACGCTTGCAGGCGCTTTGGTGCTAACCATATTGGTCGGGATAGTACCGGATCCTTTGGTGAACATCTCTGCTGCATCAACCGGCATTTACAAGCAGGAGGCGAACACCCAGCATACGCTTGTTCAGCCGTACCACGCCAATCGCTGATGGAAGCTCTGTATGCAAAAAGGGCCGAATCGTGCATATATACGATCTTTGTTTGCGGCGGTAGCACCCACGTACGATATTCTAAACAGCATCATCAGTTTTGGCCTCCACCGATTTTGGAAAAGACGCACAGTGAAAATGGCCGCTGTTCCAAAAAGCGGGCGAGCAGTGGATGTTTGCAGTGGAACAGGTGATCTTGCCGAACTGCTTGCCGACCGTGTGGGCCCAAACGGGCTTGTTGTTGGTGTTGATTTCTGCCAAGCGATGTTGGAAAGAGCGGTCAAGAGAATCCGTCCAAAACATCGGCAAATACGCTACACTGTTCTTGGGGACGCTCTCTCGCTCCCGTTTGCCGATAACAGTTTCGATGCGGCCACGGTCGCGTTCGGCCTGCGCAATGTTGAAGACATGGAGACTGCCCTCAAGGAGATGGCAAGGGTTGTGCGCCCTGGAGGACGAGTAGTATGCTTGGATTTATCACGCCCAACAAGCCCTCTGCTGTCGAAGGTGTACTTTTTCTACTTCCGAAACCTGCTTCCGTGGATCGGTGGTCTTGTGCACGGGGTTTTCGAGAACTACGCTTACCTACCGGCTTCTCTCGATCGATTTCCATCTGCAGAGGAGATAAAAAGCATGATGCTCTCTGCGGGAATTAAAGATGTAGAAGTATATCCGCTGAGCGGCGGGATTGTGGCTGTACACTGTGGGGTGGTAGCTTCTTGACGGTGAGAGCATTTTGCTTCTGAAGAGTTTTGCTGTTTCGCGAAACTCTTCGTCGGAAAGAATTCGGAAGATGTGCAAACACACCGCCAGCATCAAGGCCGATCTTGAAGCTGTGGAGGAGATACTCAGACAGCAGGCGCTGTCGTCTTCAGACAAGACGGCTTCCGAGGTTTGCGAGCATGTGAGGAAAGCCGGCGGTAAAAGGCTTCGTCCGACGCTGGTTCTGCTGTCGGCCAGGGCTCTGGGGTGCACCGATGATGAACCTCTTTGGGCCGCCGCGGCGGTGGAGATGGTCCACACCGCCACCCTACTGCACGATGACGTGGTGGACGGGGCAAAAAGCCGCAGAGGTAGGCAAACAGCATCGGCTTTGTGGGGGCCTGTGGCGGCGGTGATGTCGGGAAACATTCTCCTCGCCAAATCTTTTGAAATGCTTGTCGAGCGCGGCCAGATCGAGTTCCTGAAAAGGCTTTCCGAAGCGGCGGTTACCATGTGCCGCGGCGAGCTTATTCAAAATGCCCAGCGCGGCAACTTCGAGATGGACATTTCTACCTACATCAAAATAATAGAACAAAAAACGGCCGACTTCATGTCCGCATGTTGTGAAGCCGGCGCCATACTTGCCAAACAACCGCATCTGCGCGGCAACCTAAGTTCGTACGGACTCTTCCTGGGGATCGCTTTTCAAATGATCGATGACCTGCTGGACTACACGGGCGATACAACCGTCACCGGGAAACCGATTGGCGGAGACCTCCGCGAGGGAAAGGTTACTCTGCCTTTGATTAAGGCGCTGGAGCTTTCCACCCCAAAATACCGCGATCAACTGCAGCGTCTGGCCTCCCTCGGCGGTGCCTTGACCGGTGAGCAGGCAATGGAGGTTGCCTCTATTGTAGCATCATCCGGCGCGGCAGAAGCTGTGCGCAAAGAGGCCAACATTTACGCAGAAAAAGCTGTGGACGCCGTTCTGCACCTGCCGCCAAACCCAGAGCGGGATGCCTTGATCGACATAGCAAAGAACTTATCTTGCCGTACCTTTTAACTTTCTGACCCTCAAAACTAAAAGGAACTTTGACGTTCGATTAATCCTTGTTGGTTTGTCAAAGTTCCTTAGCCAAGGTGTGTAACTGTATCCGTACTGCCGTCAAACGAAAGCAAGATTCGCTGACCGTCTGCAACCGTTTCGATGTGAACAGGCCTCCCCCAAAGTTTGTAAACGTGCCGCAGAGCATGCTTCGCGTGCACTAAATCCAGCTCTCGCCCTTCGTAGTAGTGGCGCAGGTAAAGCTCGCGGTTCTTTCTGTAATCGCCGTCCTCCACGCAGATGTACGGGAACCCCATATTCGTCATCTGGTCCACCAAAGAATCGCGAACCTTTTGCCAATCCTTCTCAACTATCACCCACCGATCGCCTTCTTTGCGGTACACATAGAGGTCCAGCTCCTCAACCAGCTCTTCTGTGAGGTAGTTGCGCAGAAACGAAACATCGTTGTCCAGCTCGCGAACCTCAAAGATCTTTTTCAATCCCTCCCCACCTCTGCGGCCGAACATCTGCTTCTCCTCCTCCGAGGGGTTGTCCCACCGCCTGCGGATATCTTCCCAGATGCGCAGGCCCACATAGTACGGGTTGAACACCCTCGGGGATGGCGGCGGTGACACCACGGCCGAATGTAAATCCGCAAATTCCAGGAACTCGCGCTCCGGCAGGTCCAGCTCGCGCATGATTTGGAGATGCCAGTAGCTGGCCCAGCCCTCGTTCATGATCTTCGTTTGAAGCTGGGGGCTGAAATAGAGCATCTCTTCACGCACGATC
>JBMFPP010000398.1:0-2968 GCA_049969055.1 Armatimonadota bacterium
CAACGCCGCGCTGAAAGCCCGGTATGTGTACCGCAAGGACGTTGATTACGTGGTGAAGGACGGCGAAGTCATCATCGTGGACGAGTTCACCGGGCGGCTGATGTTCGGCCGGCGGTATTCGGACGGGCTCCACCAGGCTATCGAGGCCAAGGAGGGTGTTCGCATAGAGGCCGAAACCCAAACCGTGGCCACCATCACGTACCAAAACTACATGCGTTTGTACCAGAAGCTGGCCGGTATGACCGGCACCGCCAAAACCGAAGAGGATGAATTCCGGAAGATATACGGCCTGGATGTGGTGGTTATCCCCACCCACCTGCCGATGATACGTAAGGACTATCCGGATGTAATCTACAAAACCGAAGAGGCCAAGTTCCGGGGCATAGCGCTGGAGATACTCCAAAAGCACACCATCCAACAGCCGGTTTTGGTGGGTTCCAGGTCTATTGAGGTATCGGAGCGGCTTTCGGAGCGCATGCTCTCCGAAAGGCTTCAGCTTCTGGCGATGATAAAGATTTTGCAAAGGCGGCTTGCCGCAAACAAGGATATAAGCAAAGAGGACCGCCAGCGGTTCACTCAGCTCCTCAACACTAAGATGGAGGAGCTGGACATCACGAAACTGCGCCCTGTCATCCGCGCGCTTGGCGTAAACCCAGACCCTCTCAGCCCGGAGAATGTGGCAGAGCTTGCCCAGATAATCGGCGTTCAGGGCTACGAAGAGCGGCTGGCGAACATACTCCGCGAGGGCATCCCGCACAATGTCTTAAACGCCAAGTACCACGAGCGTGAAGCTGAAATCATCGCAGAAGCAGGGCGCTTAGGTGCGGTTACCATCGCCACAAACATGGCCGGCCGCGGCGTGGACATAATCCTGGGCGGAAAACAGGATGGCCAACAGCGTGTGGAGGAGGCCAAAAAGGTTGCCGAGTTGGGCGGGCTCCACATCATCGGTAGTGAACGGCACGAGGCTCGGCGCATCGACAACCAGCTTCGCGGCCGCTCCGGCCGTCAGGGCGATCCGGGCAGTTCGCGCTTTTATCTGTCTTTGGAGGACGAGCTGTGGCGCCTGTTCGGCGATAAAGGCCGGTGGCTCCTCGAGGCTACCTGGGACGAGTCGGAGCCTATAGAAAACAAGCTCCTTACCAAAGCTATTGAGCGCGCACAAAAGAAGGTTGAGGAGAACAACTTTGCCATACGCAAACACGTTCTGCAGTACGACGATGTGATGAACCTCCAGCGCAAGGTTATCTACGAAGCCAGGCGAAAAGTGCTGGAGGGGGCGGACCTGCGCGAGAACATCCTTGGATATATCCGCAAAATTGTGGAAAAAACCGTGCGCATCCACTGCGGCGAGGCCAGGCCGGAGGAGTGGGACCTGCAGGGCCTTTACGACTCCCTCGACCAGATATTCCCGCTCTCGCTATATGTTGAGCCGAAGGACCTGCAGGGCCGCACACAAGAGGAGCTGATCGATTGGCTGTATTCGATAGCCGAGGAGTGTTACAAGCGCCGCGAGGAGGAGCTAACCCCGGAGATAATGCGTCATTTGGAGCGAGCCGTTACCCTGCGTGTGGTTGATGAAAAGTGGGTGCACCATCTGCAGGCGATGGACTACCTGCGCGAAGGCATAAACCTCCGGGCTTATGCACAGATCGATCCGCTTGTGGCCTTCAAAAAGGAAGCCTATTCGTATTTCGAGGAGCTGATAGAATCTATAGAGCGCGACGTGGTGGCTTGGATGTTTCGCGTTCAGGTTGCTCCGCAGATGCGCCGCACCCGCTATGTGGGGCCAGCCGCCGGAGCCGCAGGAGCTGGCGACGGCGGTAAAAAGGCGGCAACCAAGGTAAAGGTGGGCCGCAACGATCCCTGCCCCTGCGGAAGCGGGAAGAAGTACAAAAAGTGCTGTCTTAACAAACAGTAGTTTCCACTTGCAGGGGGCTTTGCAGTTTGGTTGGCGTCCATGGCCTTGCAAAGCTCTCTGTTTGTGCGCTTGAAAATATGTGCTGTTATGCAGTCTAAACATTGTTTTTTTCCGATTTTTGTGTGAACTATGATTGGCGACGTATTAAAAGACATAGAAAATCTCCGCGCCCAGTTCTACGAGTTAAGGGGGCACCTTTGACATCTCGAAGCTTGAAGCCCGCTTAAAAGAGCTGGAAGAGCAATCCGCCGACCCAAAGCTTTGGGAGGACCCAGATCGTGCGCAGGCTGCACTGCAGGAGCTCAGCTCCGTGCGCAGTCTTTTGGAACCCTGGCGCGAGCTGGACAGGCGGCTGAGCGATCTGCACGAGCTTGCGGAACTGGCCGCCTTGGAGGAGGACGGCGACAGCCTGGAGCAGGAAGTGAGACGCGAGCTCCAAGAGGTTCAGCGTGAGTACGAAAAGCTTGAGCTCACCTCGCTGTTCTCCGGCGAGCACGATGCTTCCAACGCCATCTTGGAGATAAATGCAGGAGCAGGCGGTACCGAAGCGTGCGACTGGGCCGAGATGCTTCTGCGGATGTACCTGCGCTGGGCGGAAAGGCACGGTTACCAGGCGGAAATTGCGGACCGCCTGCCGGGTGATGTTGCCGGGATAAAGAACGCGGTTGTGATCGTGCGCGGAACTTACGCCTACGGATACCTGAAGGGCGAAACCGGCGTGCACAGGCTGGTTCGCATCTCGCCTTTCGACGCCAACAAACGGCGCCATACATCGTTCGCGTCGGTGAGCGTTATCCCTGAGATAGAGGAAACCGAAATCGAGATTAATCCCGATGACATCCGTATGGAAACCTTCCGCGCATCTAGCGCTGGAGGACAGCACATGCAGAAAAACGAGACCGCCGTGCGTCTTATACATGTGCCAACAGGAATTGTGGTTCAGTGTCAAAATGAAAGATCACAGCAGCAGAACCGTGCAACGGCGATGCGCGTCCTGATGGCTCGCCTTTACGAGCGACAGCAGCAGGAAACTCGGGCGAAGATGCA
>JBMFPP010000399.1:0-2965 GCA_049969055.1 Armatimonadota bacterium
GTGTATGGGAACCGGAACGATGATATCGAACTCCTGCGGCGGTGCGCTGTTCAGGTGCCGGACAAGTAACAGCCCCAAATCTTGGGCTAGGTAGGTGTGCCCATCGTATTTGAGCTTGTGGATAGCGTTCCGCAGTACTCCGTCGAAGAGGCCTGCGGCCCTTGCCCAAACAAAAGCAGGGGTTTTCTTTCTGCAGTTGGGGCACAGTCCGTCGAATTCCGGCTGTCCGCATATAGTACAGAACGGCTCTGGAACCGGCTGAATATCCTCCAAACACCAAGGGCAGATGTATCCGTACCCTATACGTTCGCATGCGAAGCACTTCTTTGGGTAAAGAAGTTCCAAGATTGATTCGAGGAGTTCGCAGAATTCCGGTCGCATCGTCAACCGCCAAGTGGATTAGCTTGGTTTTAGCAATGTTCTTTTCTCTTGCAGTTCGATGCGTTCCTGTGAGGGGGGTTTGCATCTGTGAAAATTCGAGGGGGTCCACCGCTTTTCATTGACGCGGTGACGGCCGGGAGGTAAAATGTAACCGACAGGCTGGAAAACTCAATGTTCGGTGCGGCAGGTACGAGTGTCGCACCAGCGAGGTTGCATGTAAGCCTGTCTGGCGATGGGTCCCGCCAGCGCATTACTGCCGAATAACCCGCGAGGTTGATGGCCCCTGGTGTTCCAGGAGGCCTTTTTGTTTGAGCGGTGATGCAAAAATAGGTTGGTGCTATGGTTCAGTTGAACGAAAACCACAAACGGGTGGTGCGCAATGTGCTTTTGGAGTTGGATCAGGCTTTAACAACTATAGAGGCTTTGATGCGGGATATTTTGCCCAAGGGGGTGCTGTACACTACCTTCAATCCGCTGTCGGGAGAGGTGCGCAAGAGGGTTTTGGGACAGGTAGAGATACTGCGCCGCGAAATCGATTCTGCGGCTGGGAAACTGGGTTTGCGGGCGGAAAAGCAGAATGCGGCAACCCTTTGTGCGAGCTTGCTGTCGGTACTATGGTCGGATTTGGAAGATATACGGTCAAGCAAGCTGTCTGCATATGGGGCGCTTGGCGGGGGACAGGAGGAGCTTGACGCAGTTGTGGAGCGTTTGATTAAGCTGGTTCTTGAAACCCTGAGCCTGGTATCGTGTGTGGTAGATGCATCTGCAGTCTAAGTATTTTTTGGCTGTTGGGTGGTGCAGTTCGGCTGCGTTGGTTTGATTTTTCCCGGTTGTGCTGGTAGAATATAATTGTGGGGATGGAGTCCCCCAATAAAGTGCCCGAGTAGGGCTGATGACTCCTACCGCGCAGGCTGTGGCGGCGGTAGGATAATTTTTTGCCGAGCCGCTGTAAGGCGGCTTTTTTATGCCTGCGCCGCATCAATAGTTTGCCAGAGGAGGACTCCATCATGGAACACATCTTTTCAATTGCCGCACTGTGGCTTGGGTTAGCAGTGCTCTCCGCGGTTGTCGCTTACCACCTTAAGGTGTCCATCGCTTTGGTTGAGATCTGCGTTGGTGTAGCAGCGGCAGCTGTTGCAGGGCACTTGGGAAAAGCAGAAGCTTTGGGTTCAAATTCGGAGTGGCTGCGTTTTCTGGCCGCCTCGGGAGCCGTGCTGCTGACATTCCTGGCCGGGGCAGAGCTTGAACCAGATGTCGTTCGGAAAAAGCTGAAGGAAGTAGCCATTGTTGGTTTGATCGGGTTCTTAGCGCCGTTTTTGGGGTGTGCGGCAGTTGCGCGTTATTTGCTGAATTGGAACATCCGCGCCAGTCTCCTCTGCGGCGTGGCGCTTTCCACCACGTCGATGGCGGTTGTATATGCAGTGATGCTTGAAACCGGCTTCAACAAGACCGATTTCGGCAAGGGCATCTTAGGCGCTTGCTTCATCAATGATTTGGGCACCGTTATCGCTCTTGGACTGCTTTTTGTTCCGTTCACCTACAAGACTGTGGTCTTTATAGCAACAACCGCGTTTGTGCTGGCCGTACTGCCTTTTGCCACAAATTGGCTAACGCGCGTTTACGCCCACCGCACGGCGGCAATACGAACCAAGTGGGTGATTCTTGTGCTCTTCGGCTTGGGAGCGCTGGCGCTTTGGTCTGGTAGTGAAGCGGTGCTTCCGGCCTACATTGTCGGAATGGTGTTGGCAGAGTTCTCAATGGGGGATACTTTCTGGATTCGCCGCCTTCGAACTCTGACAGTTGGATTTTTAACGCCGTTTTACTTCCTCCGGGCAGGTACGTTCGTGTCACTGCCGGCCCTTATTTCTGCCCCGATTGTTTTTCTGGCGCTTTTGGGCGGAAAGGTGTTTTCCAAAATATTCGGACTCTACCCGATCATCGGTTTGTTTCGCCGCAACCGCGATGAGCGTTGGTACTACACGTTGTTGATGTCCACCGGTCTGACCTTTGGCACGATTTCGGCGCTTTACGGGCTTTCGCACAACATCGTAACGCGTGCACAATATTCTTTTCTGGTAGCAGTGGTGATTGCAAGCGCCGTAGTTCCGACCCTTATTGCCAATTTTGCTTTCATGCCTCACCATCTTCTTCCCAAGCCTGAGTGGGTAAAAGCTGAACCTTGGGAAGGCGAGACGGCTGCTGAAGAAGGGTAAGCATATTATGTAAACCGCAAAGCCACTAAAGCACGAAGCTAGTTCCTCCTTTGTGCCTTAGTGACTTGTTTGAGCTTTCTCTAATTATTTTGCTGAAGAAGTTGGGGGGTGGGACAAACGCGCTGTTCTTTCCATGCACGGTTGCTTGACACGTTGTTCTGCGCGGATATATAATCAACCCTGGAGGTTGTGGTCCGCGTTTGCGCGAGTATGCGGGAGTAGTTCAGTGGTAGAACGCCTCCTTGCCAAGGAGGAGGTCACGGGTTCGAGTCCCGCCTCCCGCTCCAGTTTTGATTTTTGGGGTAGCGATATATCCCGCGCGTTGTTCTTGCGGCGCGAGAGAAATGAGGCCTCGCAGGGTTCTCGGTGGG
>JBMFPP010000400.1:0-2946 GCA_049969055.1 Armatimonadota bacterium
GTCAATCTTTACGCACAGGACCTGGGAGCGAGCAAACTACAGCTCGGCCTTCTCGGAACTGCCTGGGCGCTTCCATATGCTTTCTCGTGTCTGTTCACCGGCAGGTGGGCGGATAAATACGACCGCACCATCCTGCTTTGGGCAGGTTTGTGGCTCGCGGCGCTCTCACATTCGGCCAGCGGGCTCTCCACGCGGCCGCAACACCTAATCGCCGCGGCCCCTTTCGGCGGCCTCGGTTGCGCACTGTTCTGGCCCACCTTCGAAACCCTCCTGCACTCAGACAACCCGGAGGAAACAAGGGTGAGGATCGGGGCCTTCAATACCGGTTGGACTATCGGAATCATGGGTGGAACAGCGGCCGCTGGATATTTCTACCACCTGGCAGGTCCGCGTACGGCGTTCTTCTCTATAGCCCTTATAGCGGCGCTAACGGGATGCTACGTCCTCACCAGGACAGACTGGCGGCTCAAACCCGCCGGAGCTGAACACTATTCCAAATCCCACCAGAACTCAAATAAAGCAGCGCCTATCCGCAAAGCCGGCTACCTCAGGCTGGCGTGGGTGGCAAACTTCGGTATGTGGTTCGCCGGCTCCGCAACGAACACCATCTTCCCCAAACTAGCCCGCTCCCTAAGCATACCAGACGGCCGCATCGGCCTGCTCTCGTCTTTGATCATGGTCGCTCAGATGTCGGTTTTCATACTGCTCTCCCGCTCATCGAAGTGGCACTACCGCCTAACCCCACTGCTTGCCGCCCAAGCCGCGGCCGTACTGGGCGTGCTGGTGATAGGACTGGGCCGTACTTCTCTGGCCTTTGCCGCCGGGATGCTTCTGCTCGGCATCAGCCGCGGAAAAACATACTCCGCAAGCCTGTTCTACGGCCTCGATGCAGAAACCTCAAAAGGCGGAAATACGGGCATACACGAAGCAATTGTCGGCGCCGCTTACATTGCCGGCCCTCTCGCCGCGGGAATCTCCGCCGAGAAAGTCTCTCTGCGAGCCCCGTTCTTCGTGACCGCCGCAGTTGTATCTTTAGCGGTAATGCTTCAGATATGGATCTGGAGCCGCATGCACCCCCATTCGCCGCCGGAGCCCCGGCAAACGCCAGAATAAACAGCCAGAGTAAGCCAAATCAAAATGCTTTTCTACCGGGCTTCCCCGGCCTCAATGCCGTACACCAAACCCGGCTTCACGGCAAACCGAATTACACAGGGATCCTCCGTCCTCTTGAACTCCACCAACTTCCCGCCCGACAGTATCCGGCTGACCTTGGTTCCGCTCGGAACCCTTACCGTGCATTCCCCCTCCACTGAGGCTTTTAGCCTTGCATGCCTCAAACGTCCACCGCTCCACCGCATGTCCACTTCGTAGCCGCCGCGCGCTCTAAGGCCGGAAACCCAGCCGTTCGGCCATGCATTTGGCAGTGCAGGAAGCAAACTCACCTCCCCGGTGTGGCTCTGCAGTAACATTTCGGCAATCCCAGCCGTACCTCCGAAGTTCCCGTCTATCTGGAACGGCGGATGCAGATCAAACAGGTAGTCGGTGGTGCTCCTCTGCAAAAGCGCTTTGGCGTTTTGGTATGCCAAATCGCCCTCCTCAAAGCGCGCCCAGAAGTTGATAACCCAAGCGCGGCTCCACCCCGTTTGCCCCCCGCCGTGGGCCAGGCGGTACTCCAAAGACCTCCTAACGGCGGCGGCCAACTCCGGCGTCCCTCTCAGCGTAATCTGTCTGCCGGGATGAAAGCCAAACAGATGCGACATGTGCCGATGCCCGGGCTCGGGCTCGTCGTAATCTTCGATCCATTCCTGAAGCCTACCCGTTTTCTTGCTTATCTGAAGAGGCGCCAACTTTCGCAAACTCGCCTCCAACTGCTTTCTGAACTCCAAATCCACTCCCAAAACGCGCGATGCTTCGATGCAGTTCGTGAACAGGTCGTGTATGATGCTCAGATCCATCGTGGCGCCGTATGTAAGCATACACACTGTGCCATCCGTCTTTCGAAAGCTGTTCTCCGGAGAGTGAGAGGGATTTGTAACAAGCCAACCGTTCGGCCCCTCAACCAAGAAGTCCAGAATAAACAGCGCCGCTTCTTTCATCACGGGATAAGCCTTTTTGCGTAGGTACTCCTTATCAAGCGTGAACGCATAGTGCTCCCAAAGGTGCTGGCACAACCACGCGGCACCCATGGGCCAAATGCCCCAAACCCCATCCGCAGGAGTGGTGAAACCCCAGACATCCGACAGGTGATGCACCACCCACCCACGGCATCCATAGTGAACCTGCGCCGTCCTCCGCCCAGATTCAACCAAAGAAGCCGTGTAATCGATCAGCGGAATGTGGCACTCCGATAGGTTTGTCACCTCGGCCGGCCAGTAGTTCATCTGCAGGTTGATGTTGAGGTGGTAATCTGAATTCCACGGCGCATTCATATGCTCGTTCCACAAGCCCTGGAGATTGGCGGGAAGCCCGCCGGGGCGGGAACTGCTTATCAGCAGGTATCGGCCGAATTGGAAATACGTTGCAAGCAGATCGGGATCGTCGGCTCCGTTCCGCACGGCGGCCAGTCTTTCGTCGGTGGGTTTGTCTGGGTTGGGACTCGGCCCCAAATCGATCGATACGCGGCGAAACAGCCTGCGGAAATCGCTTATGTGCGCAGAGCGCAGGCGTTGGTACGGTTTCACGGCCGCCTGCTTGATATGGTTCCGACAAACAGCTTCCGGATCCTCCCCGCGGTAGTTCGTGGCGGCGGCTATCAACAGCGTCAGCGAATCCGCATTCCGCACAACCAGTGCATCGCCGTCGGCCTGCACGGTTCCACCTTTCGGCACCGCCAACACATGCGCTTCGAAGCGCATGCCCAGGCTCTCTTTTCCGCCCTCCGGAATGTCTGTTACCTGACCCCGCAGAATCAGGCGGTCGCTCCCCTCCGTAAAGCTTCTTGCGTCC
>JBMFPP010000401.1:0-2933 GCA_049969055.1 Armatimonadota bacterium
ATTCAATCCTTCCGCGGCCGATGGTTTTCCCGACTCCGTCCACAGTTCCGGAGAAGCGGACTTCGTGCGGGCCGTGACTACCCTTGTCCAAACGCAGGAAGTTGTGCCGGTCGGTCCAGATCACTAGCCCACCGATGGCAGGTCTTTGGGATGGAGGCGGACCGATCTCGGTTTGAACCGCAAAGTCCCCTCTGACTTTGGTACACAAGCGCGGCGCTGTGAGGTTGATGTGCCATAGGTCGCACCCGTTGGCTACCCGGATCTCAAGGCCCCGGTTTATACGGTACTCGGACTCGCCGGTTTGGTCGTACCAATGGAAACCAACAGGCACATCCCGCGAAAAAGTGCTGTACAAGACTTGACACCAAAACGGCTTCGGAGCCGTGCTTTCCAGCTTCCACTGTTTAAAGTGCCATTCTCTTGTCTCTTTGTGTTGTTCAAGCAGAGAGGGAAACAGAGAAGAAATGTTAAACCCAAGCTCTTCCAGCACGGCCAGTGTAAGGGCGAAAGGAGCAGGGAAGAGCTCCCCAATTTTGAGGGCCCTCAGCGCGTATTCCAACGCTCTTTCCTTTCGGCCTGCATGCATGTAGGCAAGGGCAAGGCGCGTCATTGCCAACGCCATGTTATACTCGTGCGACAAAGAATTGAAAACAGCAAAAGCCCGGCGGTAATCGGAGGCGGCCTCCTCGTATTTGCCCTGCACCGTATGGATCGTACCAAGTCTGAGGAGGTTACGCCCGGCATCTCTGCGTATAATGAGCTGTTGTGAGTACTGAACACTTTGCAGAGAGTATTTCTCGGCTTCTTCGAGAAGACCGATTTGCAAGTGGGCTTCGGCAAGGTTGGCCAAGCACCAGCACAGATACTTTGGGTCACCGATCTTCTCAAATCCATCGGCCGCCGCCTGAAATGCCCGAATGCTTTCGGCAACGCGGCCTCCGTGAAGGAGCATCTGTCCTCTGCGAAAAGCCGCGTCGTAAACCCCGCGCAGGTCGTTCTCACTCTTTGCTAAATCGGCGTAAAGCGCGCACCATTCTTCGGCTTCCTCCGGTTTGGCCTCGCTGTACGAAAAGGAATCTATAACATGCGCGTATACCCGCCTTATTTCCTCCACGTAGGGCATTTGCCGCAGTAGTTCCGCCGAGCGACGGGCACGCCGCATCCACTCGTTTTCGTCCCCAATGTTTCCGCGTGCTATTCCCACCATGGAGTTCATAATGACTGCCTCCACCGAGGCGCTGTCTTCATCGGAGAGAAGTCCAAGACCTGTGCGGGCAACAAGCTCCATCTCCTGAAACCGTCCCTGCCAAAAGAGCAAATCTGCAAGCCAGTACAGAATGCGTATGCGTTCCCTTGGTTCAACCCCGAGCTCTTCTGCCACAGCCAGCGCATTTCGGAAGCACTGCTCCGCCGCCGCAATATCACCAATGCCCTGGTACGTTTGGCCAAGCCCGGTAAGGGCCTCCATTTTCAAGCGTAGCAGTGATGCACTGCTTGAGGCATCGGCTACAATCCTAAGCGCTGAGGTGAAATTTTCCACAGCGGCACCGTGAAGACAAAGCATCCTTGCTTTGTGCCCAACCTTGATGAGGTGTGGAAGCGCCTTATCCGGACAGCCGGCGCGCATGTAGTGGTAAGCCAGCTCTTGGCAAGCCTCATTCAGTCCCTCGCGGCTTGTTTCCTCCAGCGCCAGCGCCGCCCTGAGGTGAAGCTTGGCCCTGAGGTCTTCTGGGATGCCTTCGTAAACTGCCTGCTGAACCAACGCGTGGTGGAAGCCGAGCTTTCTAATCGGAATTGAGCTCTCTTCAACCAGAAAGCGCTTTGCCTTCAAATAGGTTAAGATCTTCTCCAAATCCAAATTTTCCAAGCCCAGCATAGCTTGCAGAACGCGGTGTTCAAAATTAATGCCCAAAACTGCTCCTGCACTCAGCACCAAAGCACGAGACGGTTTGAGGCGGCTGACGCGGCTTAGAATTACACTCTTTACACGCTCGGGAACGTCTAGCTTGCCGGCGCCTGAGCAGATCCAGCGCCCGTTTTCGCGAACGATTCGCCCGGTCTCAATTAGGTGGCGCACAAGCTCTTGGAGGAAGAAGGGATTGCCTCCGGATTTGGCAACGATTTCATTCTTAAAGCTCTGAGTCAGCCCGTCTTTCTTGAGAAGGGCTTTCAGCAAATCGCTGGTTTCTTGAGGGGGTAGTTCGCGAAGCTCGATCTTGGTGCATCGGCCGGGACAGCGGCGCGCCGCTACATCGTGCAGTTCTGCCGTTCTGCCAGTGGGCTCCGGCCTGAGAGTGCAGAGCAGTAACAGCGGGAGGTGTTCCGCTGCCGCTGCAAGTTCTACTGCAAAATCGAGAGTGTGGTCATCTGCCCAATGGATGTCTTCCAACACCACAACCACGGGAACCAACCGCGCTGCTGCCGAAAAGATATCGTTCAGTGTGGTGCGCACCTGGTAAAGCAATTGCTCGGAGGTCCAGGGTCGGTTTGCAACCTCCGAATAGTCTGCAAAGAGGCCCAACTTAAGCTCTCCGAGGAGCTCTTTTGCGCGTTCGTCCGTCACAGCCCCGTTCCAATACAGCCAGCTGACAACAGCGTTCAGGCCATCGTCATGTTCATGCTCGCTCTTATTCTGCTGTGCGGCCCAGCGCTTTAAAAGATCGGCAAGTGCAAAGAAGGGGGTTTGAGCGCCCAGATCGCGGCATTTTCCTTCAAGCCACAAAAAGTTTTGGCTCCCAATCAGTCCTTGCCCGCCTGGTAAAATCTGCGAAGAACCGTGCCGGACGCCTTTTCTGATTTTGAGGAGCCTGTGCTTAAACTCCATTACAAGGCGCGATTTTCCAACGGCTTGCTCTCCGATGATGAACGCGATCTGCGCTCGACCTTGGGCGGCCCTTTCGAAAGCGGCTATCAGCTGGGTCATTTCGTCTTTC
>JBMFPP010000402.1:0-2929 GCA_049969055.1 Armatimonadota bacterium
TGGATGCATCCGTTGGCGCCAGCGTCCAGCGGCACATCAAAGCCGATCCAGAGAACCCCCACCATGTTGGTGCCCCAATGCCTGGAATGGTGGTAGAAGTGCCGGTTCACCCAGGTCAAATGGTGGAGAAGGACCAAACGCTTGTTGTGGTGGAAGCGATGAAAATGCAAACGAACGTAGCCAGCCCCAGAGCAGGCAAAATCAAGGATGTATTCGTTGCCAGGGGCACCCGCGTGGATACCGGAGACCTGCTTGTGACCTTCGAATGAAATCCAACGGGAGGCGCGGTCATGACCGAACGAGAAAACCATCTCCGGTGCATTGAATTCCGCAGGCCTAAGTGGATTCCCGTTGCCGTGTACTTTTTGCCCGCAGCACTGCACCGGCACAGAGAGCGTTTGGAGGACCTGATTCTGCGCCACCCGACGATTTTCGGCCCTTACCGCAGGGGATCTATCGATTTCGACTCTTTCGGCCCGGCATATGCCGAAGGCCTTTACGTTGACAATTGGGGGTGCACCTGGCAGAACATCCTCCCCGGTATGGAGGGCCAGCCGGTTGGCCACCCATTGGCAGACTACAGCCTTCTGGACTCTTACCGCCCGCCGGACCCCCTAACGCAAGCTGAGCGCGGCCCGCGGCCGGATTGGAATCAGGTGGCGGTTCAGGTGGAGAAAGCCAGGCAAGAGGGAAAGCTTGTTTGGGGGCACGGAGACCGCTTTTTTGAGCGCCTCCACTTCCTCAGGGGTTTCTCTGCCTTGATGATCGATTTCGTTGAGTGCCCGCCCGAACTCAATCGACTGATCGATCTGGTGCTTCAGTACAATTTGGCATTGGTGCACAAGTGGCTTGAGTTCCGCCCCGATATCATGTCTTTTGGAGACGATTTGGGCACCCAGAATGCCGCCATGGTTAGCCCCGAAACCTTCCGCCGACACCTTAAACCCGCATACGCCCGTATGTTCCGACCGTGCCGGGAGGCTGGTGCTCATGTGCGCCTGCATTCGGACGGCTGTATTTTAGAGCTTGTGGATGACCTCATCGACGCCGGTGTTACGATTTTGAACCCGCAGGTGCGCGCCAATACCTTGGAGGGTCTGCGGCGCACCTGCAAAGGCAGGGTGTGCATACACCTTGATTTGGACCGCCAGCTTTTTCCTTTCGCCACTCCGAAGCAGATTCGCGAACATGTGGAAGAGGCCGTGGAGGTTCTGGCCAGCCCCGAGGGAGGCCTAGCACTTTATGCAGAGATAGGTCCGGACGTGCCCTTGGAGAACATCGAAGCTGTGTGCTCGGCCCTGGAATGGGCGCGGGAGAGGTTTTCTTAGCGCGATCGGCCTACAGCAGCCTCCAGTTTTTTTATCCCTTAAACTGCCGCCCGCCGGGCGGTGTTTTTTATTGCCTCTAAATGGAAGCTTCCCGTTAGGAAGGGATTTTGGGCTGTGCAAAGAAAACCAAACCAACACGGCAGGAGGGTTTTCGGAATGATGCGCCGACTCGGTTTAGGCGGTTTATGCATCGCGCTTATGCTTGCAGCGGCCTGCGGTGCTCAATCTGCACTCATTTACGGCGATGCTAACGGTGACGGCTTGGTGGACATCTCCGACGTGCAGATCGCTATGCGCATCGCTGTTGGGCTTTTGGTGCCGAGTCCAGAGCAGGTTCGAACTGCGGATATGTACCCCAACCCCGGCACTTTTGGGCGCGAGGTGGGAGACGGTGTTGTCAATATCTCGGATGCCGCGCTTATTCTGCGGTATGCGTTCGGCCTGGTTCCTTCGCTCGGTCCGCTTCAGACGGGATTGGATGTTTCGTTCCTGTACTCCGGACCGAACGCCGTTCAAAAGGACGTCGCTCCAGAAGCGCTTTCCGGCAAACAGCTTGCGGTTCTGCGGGGCCGCGTTCTGAGCCCTTCCGGCAGTCCTCTGCCCGGTGTAACAGTTACCATTCTCCGCCACCCGGAGTTTGGGCGGGTTGTCACCGGCTCTGACGGTTCTTTCGACATGGCCGTTAACGGCGGAACGACGCTGACCGTGGAGTACCGCACGCCGGGTTACCTAACTGCACAGCGCAAGGTGCAGGTTCCGTGGAGCGATTACGCTTTCCTGCCGGACGTTATTTTGGTGCCGATCGATAAGCAGGTAACGCGCGTGGATTTCGGATCCGGTTCGCGGTTTCAGTTGGCCAGGGGGAGCGTTGTAAGCGATGCTGATGGGACGCGGCAGGCCGCGCTTGTGATACCGTTGGGTACCTCAGCCAGCCTCGAGATGCCGGATGGTTCCCGGCGCTCGGTCCAAACGCTCAGCATTAGGGCAACCGAGTTTACCATCGGCCCAAACGGCCCAAAAGCCATGCCCGCAGAGCTTCCTCCCAACACCGCTTATACATACGCTGTGGAATTCACTGCGGATGAGGCTATCGCCGCAAACGCCGCCAGCGTGAAATTCAGCAAGCCGCTGGTCATGTATCTGGAGAACTTCTTGGGCTTCCCTGTAGGCGGCGTGGTTCCCACAGGGTACTACGACCGCGCAAGGGGAGAGTGGATACCATCTAAGAACGGGCGAATAGTGCAGGTTGTCGCCATCACCGGTGGGCTTGCCGAGCTGGATACCAACGGTGACGGCACCGCAGACCCTCCCGACGTCCTGCGCGCACTGGATGTAACGGAGGAAGAGCGAGCCGCGCTTGCCAAGCTGTACAAATCCGGCCAGTCGCTCTGGCGGGCGCCAATTCCGCATTTTACTCCGTGGGACTGCAACTGGCCGTACGGCCCTCCGCTGGATGCCGAGCCGCCCCAACAACCCCCTCCTCAGGAGGATGCACCCCCGGAAGATCCGTGCAGTGAAGCCGGTTCGGTTATCACGCCCTTGAGCCAAGCTGTTGTTGAAGCCGTTCCTGTTGTGGGCGCGCCGTTCAGCTTGGTTTACCG
>JBMFPP010000403.1:0-2927 GCA_049969055.1 Armatimonadota bacterium
CATCGTAATAGGCCCAGACGGCCGGTGGGTGCGCGGCTGGGAGGTGGAAGGCAAAGACGGCAAACGGTATCCGTGCGGCGTGGTATGCGATAAGCAGGCTTTGGCATATGCAAAAAAGCGTATATTCTCGGAACTGCAAACACATCCATACCGATGCCGGTTCATCGATACTACAACTGCTTCGCCGTGGCGCGAATGCTACCATCCTGACCACCCCATGACGCGAACCGAAAGCCGAAATTGGAGAATGAACCTCCTAAAACTGGTGTCGCAGGAAGCCCGCTTGGTAACAGGAAGCGAAACCGGCCATGATGCCGCGGTTCCGTACGTGCACTACTTCGAGGGCATGCTCAGCCTGGGGCCCTACCGGGTGCCTGACGCCGGACGGAACATGTTGCGCATATGGGATGAAGTGCCAGAACGGGTGGCGAAATTCCAAGTGGGTTACCGATACCGCCTGCCGCTGTGGGAGCTGGTGTACCACGACTGCGTGGTTGCACAGTGGTATTGGGGCGACTACAACAACAAATTGCCTGCAATATGGGACCTCCGCGACCTGTTCAACATCCTCTACGGGACGCCGCCGATGTTTATGTTCACCCGCGACTTTTGGGAGAAGAACAAAGAGCGCTTCATCCGCAGTTATAAGGACGCATGCACGGTGGCGCGGGCTGTTGGATACGCAGAGATGACGAACCACCAGTTCCTAACCCTGGATAAGTCTGTGCAAAAAACCGACTTCTCAAACGGGATATCGGTGGTGGTGAATTTTGGAAGCTCGCCACACCGCCTCCGCGATGGAACCCAGGTGCCCCCTATGGGTTACCGTGTAATAGGTCGCACGCGGAGCTTAGAGTAAACATGCCCAACGGCCGCCGCATGATCCCCCTTCAGTGCGAACACCGCTGTGCCCTATCAAACTACCAACAAAGACAGATTTCCTCTGGGTTGCTTGAACAACCGCTTAAATGATACTATCTTACAAAAGCTTTCCTGATAGGTGTTCGCACCACTATTTCGCAAGGTTCCACAAAACCGAGCCCCAGCTCCCGGGTTTCAGTGCTTGCTAACTGAACTAGTCGCAAACTGCAAAAAAGGAAAAGGAAGGGCTGACTTCATGGAAAAAAGAAAAGCCAAGATTGCTTTTATCGGATGCGGCTCACACGCCACATCATCACTCTACCCCACCATACACACTATTCCCCAGATCGACCTAGTCGCCGTCTGCGACCTGAAGGAGGACCTAGCAAGGCGGAATGCCCACTGTTTTGGAGCCCTGCGCTGGTATACAGACGCCGAGGATATGCTGAAAAGAGAAGAGTTAGACGGAGCAATAATCGTCGGCACCCCACAAATGCATGTAGAGGTAGGAAAGCTCTGTCTCGATGCTGGGGTTCCCATCTTCGTTGAAAAACCCTCCGCAGTTTCCCACAAAGAGGCAGTGTTGCTTGCCCAGCACGCCGAGGAGAAAGGACTGTGGGGCGCGGTCGCTTACATGAAGCGCTACGCCGTTTGCTACCAAATGGCGAAGAGAATTGCGGACAGCGACGAGTTCGGAGGAATCCACAGCCTAGAGGCGAAGTTTTCCAATGGTCCCTATCCCACCATTTGGGGGATAGAAGACCCAGCTCACGCCTTCCTTATCGGACAGGTCGTCCACATCTTCAACCTC
This sequence comes from Armatimonadota bacterium, assembly GCA_049969055.1. Taxonomy (GTDB): domain Bacteria; phylum Armatimonadota; class DTGP01; order DTGP01; family JBMFPP01; genus JBMFPP01. The sequence continues at coordinate 1,673 of JBMFPP010000403.1, forward strand.
GCTCGCTTCTTCTGCGGTGAGATCAATGAAATCTACGCCAAGCTTCACCGCCTCAACCCAAATATGTTCGCCTACGCCATCGCCGGAGAGTTTCAAAACGGCGCCCCGTTTACAATGAACCTCAACTCATTGGAAGCGAGCGATTGGAAGATAAGCGAGAGACTTGTTCTCTCAGGAAACGGATGCTGGCTGGAAGTGGATGACATGCTCAATCTGCGATACCGCCCCAAAGACCTCCCGCTTCCAGAATTCAAGGTGGGAGGAAGAACGCAAAGCATAGATTGGCATCCTGAGTGGACAGAGCTCCTAGCAACCAAAGCCGAGGGCGCTTTCGGTTACCGAGGCGAGATAGAAGCCTTCGCCCGCGCCTGCCTAGGAGAAGACAAGCCTAGAAGCACTCTTTGGGATGGCGCAAAGGATTTGCGCATATCCGAGGCAGTTTGGGAAAGCGCCAACACGAACAAAGCGGTCAAAATCTAATGATGAGGCAGTGAAGATGCTCAAAATCGGCATTGTTGGAGGAGCAAAATCCTGGCATGCAAAAAGCTTCTCCGAAATGTTCAACGGTTACAACGAGGATTTAGCGCGCCAGCACAACTTTCCCCTTTACAAAACGAGGCTGGAAGAAGCAAGGGTAACGCATATTTGGGACCCGGATAAGGCCTCAGCCGAGCTTATCGCCGAAATCTGTGGGATAGATAACGTGCTTTCGGACATGGAGGAGATGCTCGGCCAAGTGGATGGGGTAATAATAGCAGACGACACATCCATGAAACACCAGAAGAGAGCTGTTCCATTCCTTAAGGCAGGACTGCCCACCTTCGTCGACAAGCCCCTTTCCCCATCAATTGAAGAAGCGGAAGAGCTCATCCGGCTGGCTGGGGCAAACAATGCACCGTTCATGTCCTGCTCGGCACTCAGGTACGCCAAGGAAGTGGAGGAGTTCCTGGTAGCCAAGGGTGAAATAGGGGAGATACTGACCGGGAACAGCATCTGCAGTGGGGATCTCATCTTCTACGGCATCCACGCATTGGAACAGCTTTATGTTTGCATAGGAGCAGGAATAAAATGCGTGCAAAATGTGGGAGAGGAAGGAAGAGACACTGTGGTGATAACGAAGGAAGACAGGCGCAAATTTATTCTCAGCGTCTACAAGGAGATTCCCTACCTCTTCCAGATGAATCTCTACGGCACGAAAGGCTGGCGTGAGATAAGAGTAGAGGACAGCGATTACTTCTATTCCAAAATGCTCAGA
>JBMFPP010000404.1:0-2904 GCA_049969055.1 Armatimonadota bacterium
CCGAGAGCCATGCGCGCACCGATAGAGGCCAGCCGTTCGATCTCGGTTGGGAACAGGTTGTGAACGGTAACCACCAACGGAGGCAGAGGAGTTAGCAAGCCGGCCAGAAAGCACACCCAGGCCGCTCTGTAACCGTGTGCGTGAACCACGTTGGGGCGATAAGACCGCACAATGGAAGAAAGCGTCAGCGCCGCCGGAGGATCCGCGGCACCAGCTCGATCTCGGATGCGCACCCGCCGGCTGTCGCGTGCAGAAAGGCCCAAGCCCTGCAGTACCTCACACGGCGCGGCTACGTAGCAAGTGAAAGCCCTGCCGTCCAATCCGGAGAGGAGATTGGCCAAATGCCGAAGCATACCGCCGCCGGCAGGCCGTGCTACTAAGAGAATTCGTAGGTTTTCGTCGTCCACCTGACCTCAGCCCTGCGAGCGAGAACCGCAGGACCAAGGTAATAATAACACCGAACTCCAACTCAGTCAAACTGCAGTGCTGATTGGTGCGCGCCCCATTCAGGGCAAGCTTTCCTCAAACTGCGGATAAAGATCAGCCCAAACGCTCATTGTTACCGATAGCCTAGTTGGGGAACTAATTGTGCCGAAAAACTGCCTAAGCGGCAAAAGCGGGAAACTGCACACTCAGGGCGTACATAATTTAAAGTCCTGCATCTCTATGCCGATAAATTTATGTAAAGTGCAAACACACCAATCTCAAAATTGGTGTTTGCGGCGGTTGCTAAGCTTGATCCCCGGCTTTGGCTGTAAGAGAAGCAGGATTTTGTGGAACAATCACATGCTGGAGGTGTACGGTTGCGGAAAGCCTTGCTATTTGGCCCCGGTTCGGCGGTGCTTCTTCTAACCGCGGTTTTGCTGAGCGGATGCGGCACGGGTGCACCGCCGCAGGTAACCCCTGTTAGCGTGCAGGGCGGCTACGAGCACGACGCCGGCGCTACTATCACAGCAGTGGTTCAGGTTGCGCGTCCGGAGCTTGTTCCGGAAAACATGGTGGAGTGGAGCACCGATCCGCCGGGAGTTGGCCAGTTCCTGCAGTCTAGGGGGTATACTGCCGTGTGGAAAGCCCCAGCCGACATCACTGAAGACAAGATTGTTGTTCTGAAAGCCAGGGTAACCGACACCCGAGGTCACTCCAGCGAATCCTCCGCAAGGGTGCTTATTCGCGCACCGGCGGATACGGGTACCAGACCGCGCCCGGACGAACCACTGCGGGTATCGATTTCGCTTCCGGACGGCGGCCTAATTGTTGGGCCGGGCCAACCGGTTAGGCTGGAGGCGAAAGTTACCAGGCCGGATCTGTCGCCAACGTACCGCTGGAGTTTGCTCCCTTCGGATGCCGGTCAGCTTCTGCCGTCTCCCGGAGGCGAGTCGGCAACGTGGGTTGTTCCCGCCCAAATTGCCGGCGACACGCGCGTTACGATTTCGGTTACTGCCGCGGCCAACGGCCAGGAAGACACTAAATCCGTTGATTTCCTTGTAAGCCCGGCCGGAGCCGGCGGAACCGGAGTTGTCCTGCCGCCAACAGGTTTGAGCTTCAAATACAGCAACAACGCGCCGCGCCCAAACGAGGTATTGGAAATCACTGTAAACTACAACGACAACGGGACTCCGGTGGATGAAATCCTCTGGAAGGTGGAAAGCGCACCCGGCGTACCGGAGGGGCATCTCGAAATCTCTTACGGACCAACGGCCGTGTGGCGTGCTCCTCAGAACATTCTTGCGAACCAAACGGCCGTGTATGTCTTCACGGTGATACTGAAAAACCGAAGAGGGCTTACAGCAACCGGAGTAACCACAGTTGCAGTTCGGTGGTGAGCACTTCAACCGAAAAAACAGGCCGCTGATAGGGCGGCCGCAGACATTGGTGGCTGAAGAAACACACGAAAGGAGTAACGTGAGTATGAAGAGGTTTTTGGCTGTTTGCTTCCTCTGCCTCCTTGCTGCCGCCCCGATAGCGGCTCAGGAGATACCTTTGATTGAGCTGGTGGACGTAACAGGCTTTTCCGGACAGACGGTCGACATGGAGGTGCGCCTGACCAATAGGGTGGAACAGGGTGTTGCCGGCATAGATGTTGTGATCCGCACCGTGGGCAAGATAACCCAGGCCAACGGCCAGCTAACGCCTTTCAAGGTGGCAGACCCGAAGCCCGGAACCGATGTAGCCGCTCTGCCGGGCACCTTGTGGGACATCCCTATCGCTAAGGAGTCTCGGCACACCTCCACGCTTAATGAGGCCGTCGAGTACCGCGTTGTAATGGCTCAGAGCCGTCCGTTCACCGGTCCCGGACAGCTGTTGCGGATCCCCATTCAGATCTCCGAGGATGTCATGTTTGATTCCGCCTACCCAGTTCAGTTCGGTCGGGTGGTATTCTATACCATCGACGGCAGACCCATATCCGTTGCAACCAGAGACGGGCTTCTCACCGTAAGGGCCGGAAGGTACGGAGATTTGAACGGCGATGGTTCTGTAACGGTTGGCGATGCCATACTCGCCATACGGATCGCTATCGGACAGATCACGGCGGCATCGCCGGCACCGCTTACGGCCGATCAGTTTGCCAAGGCTCTCCACTTTGCCGATGTGGTTCCGCTTAACCCAGACGGAACCCGCGGTGACAACAGGGTTACCATTTCGGACGCGACTGCTGTGCTTGCACTGGCGCTCGGCATTCCCCTCGCCGGCGGAACAACAACTACCGGCGGCGGAGCGGCCGGAGGCTAGCGAAGTCGGCTTGGGTGTTTCACTCTAACAACCGCTTCTTGATGCAAAAGGCCTTGGAAGCTGGGATGCTTCCAAGGCCAAAATTTCCCAAGGAGTGCTTTGCGGGATTAGCGACCTGGGTAATATTTTGCTTCTGTCTTGCCCACGGGCCGGTTCCAGCTTCCGCTACATCGG
>JBMFPP010000405.1:0-2899 GCA_049969055.1 Armatimonadota bacterium
TCCAACCGCTACGGCATCGGCAAATCTGAAACCGACATACTTACGGAAGTTGAAGCCGTGGTAAAACACCTAATAACCAGCGAGCGCAGTGCTAGGCACCGGCTTTATAAAGAACAGCGGCTGGCATTGGAAGACGTTGTATGGCGTGCCTATGGGGTGCTCAGCCATGCCAGAAGCATCAGCTCCGAAGAGGCGCTGGAAATGCTGTCTCGCCTGCGCCTTGGGCAACTGCTGGAGATCGTGCCGGTTAAAGCCAGTTTACTGAAACGGCTGATGCTGGTAATCCAACCTGGTATGCTTCAAACCATCGTTGGCCCGGTTTACAGCCCGTCAGAGCGAGACCGCAGGCGCGCAGATGCACTGCGCTCTGCAATAACCCGAGGGGAACTAGAAAGCCTCAGCAACTGTCCAATATAATGAAATGGCAATGCAGTTTGGCAAGAAGCATGCAAGCCAATGCCTACTGACTATGGATGCAAACTTAGGGTATAATATGAATGACGCTCCGGCACTATTAGACATATTGCTTTTAGTTGAGTATGATATATATAGCTATCCGCTGTTTTGGAATACACAGGAGGAAAAGCGATGTGGCAGCGGTTTACTGAGCGCACACGCCGCGTGATCTTCTTCGCCCAAGAAGAGGCTGCCAGGCTCGGCGAAAACTACGTCGGGACCGAACATCTTCTCCTCGGTCTCGTGCGTGAAAGCGACTCCGTGGCAGCCCGAATTTTGGAGCGCCTTGGGGTTAGCCTCGGCAGAATCCGCCAAGAGATCGAAAGGCAGGTAACTCGCGGCGACGGTCGCTTGGGCCAGGAGATGCAGCTTACCCCTCGCGCCAAGCGCGTTATAGACCTCGCGTACGAGGAGGCTCGACAGCTCAACAACAACTACATAGGAACGGAACATCTGCTCTTGGGTCTCGTTCGCGAAAGCGAAGGTATTGCCGGACGTGTGCTGGCCCGCCTGGGGGTTGACCTCGAGCGATGCCGCCGCGAAGTAATGGCCCTCCAAGATGGCGAAGCCGCTATGACCCCAACCAAAACCCGCTCCCGCACACCAACGCTTGATGAATTCGGCCGAGACCTCACCGAGCTCGCTCAGCAGGGCAAACTCGACCCATGTGTCGGCCGCAACGCTGAAATTGAGCGTATCATCCAAATCCTCAGCCGACGCACCAAGAATAACCCCGTTCTTATCGGAGAACCTGGCGTCGGCAAGACCGCTGTCACCGAAGGTCTCGCGCAGAGGATCGTGCGCGGAGATATCCCTGAGCCTCTTAAAGACCGTCGCATAGTTTCCCTCGACCTTGCCGGCCTTGTGGCAGGCACCAAATACCGCGGCGAGTTCGAAGAGCGCATGAAGCGCGTTATGGAAGAAGTGCGCAAAGCCGCCGGCGAGGTGGTTCTCTTCATCGATGAGCTTCATACATTGGTCGGCGCCGGAGCCGCTGAGGGCGCTATAGATGCCTCCAACATCCTTAAACCTGCCCTCGCTAGAGGAGAGCTTCAGTGCATCGGCGCTACCACCATGGATGAGTACCGAAAATACATAGAGCGCGACGCCGCTCTCGAGCGCCGCTTCCAACCCGTTATCGTTAAGGAACCGACCGTTGAGGAAACTATTGATATCCTTAAAGGACTGCGCGAGCGTTACGAACAGCACCACCAGGTTGAGATCACCGACGAAGCCCTCGAAGCCGCGGCCAGGCTTTCTCACAGATATATAACCGACCGCTACCTGCCGGACAAAGCTATTGACCTTATGGACGAAGCCGCCTCACGGGTGCGAATGCAGATCGCTATGCCGCCGCAGGAGCTCCGAGAGAAAAAACAGCGCCTCGAGCAGATCGAAAAAGAGCGGAAATCCCTGCCGCTCAACGACCAGTACGACCGAGATCCCGAGCTCAAACGCGAGTATTACCAGCTTCTGGATGAGGTGAACAGACTCCAGCGCGAGTGGCAGGAGCGCACTCGCAACACCCGCCCGGTTGTCGGCCCAGACGAGATCGCCCATATAGTCCAGAGCTGGACTGGAATACCGGTAACCCGCCTTGTTGAAGCCGAAACCACCAAGCTCCTGCGCATGGAGGAAGCCCTCCACGAAAAGATTATCGGCCAAGACGAGGCTGTCTCTGCTGTTGCAAAAGCTGTGCGCAGAGCGCGCGCCGGCCTCAAAGATCCGAAGCGGCCCATGGGCTCCTTCATCTTCCTCGGCCCAACCGGCGTCGGCAAAACGTACCTGGCCAAATGCCTCGCCGAGTTCCTGTTCGACAACGAGAACGCCATGATCCGCATCGATATGTCGGAGTATATGGAGCGCTTCGCGGTCTCCAGACTCGTCGGTGCTCCTCCCGGCTATGTGGGATACGAAGAGGGCGGCCAGCTCACCGAGGCTGTGCGCCGACAGCCGTACTCCGTCATCCTGCTGGATGAAATCGAAAAGGCTCACCCGGATGTGTTCAACATCCTGCTCCAGGTTATGGAAGATGGGCGTCTCACCGATTCACAGGGCCGCGTTGTGGATTTCAAGAACACTGTGCTCATTATGACTTCCAACATAGGCGCACAAACCTACGACGACGGCCGCACCGTCGGATTCCGCAGTATGCGCAGTATCGAAACCGAAACCGGAACAAACCAGTCATTCGAAAGCATGAAGAACCGAATTCAGGACGAATTGAAGCGCACATTCCGACCGGAGTTCCTCAACCGGGTGGACGGCATCGTCTTCTTCCATCCGCTCAATAAAGAGCAGATCAAGAAGATTGTGGACCTCGAGCTCAACAACGTGAGAAAACAGCTTGAGGCCAACGGTATGAAGTTTGAGGCTTCCGACGCCGTCAAGGAACTGCTGGCGAAAGAAGGGTTCGACCCGGCGTTCGGTGCCAGGCCACTGC
>JBMFPP010000406.1:0-2896 GCA_049969055.1 Armatimonadota bacterium
CGCGCTGGCTCCGAAAGGTACTCCATGCGTTTTCGGCCCCGACTGCTCCAAACTTTCAATGCGGCTGTGGTCCTGCCGGCGGTGCGCACCTCCACCACCGCACTATATGCTGTTGTTTTTTCAGCGGCGTATGCCTTTCTAAGAAGCGCCGGCGCATCTACCTTTTGTGCGGAGAAGCAAGGCGCCGCAAGCAGAACTGCCAATGCCGCTGTGAGATAACGCTTCACCGAATGTCCCCCGGTCCGAGAGTTATGTTGCCTGAAAGCAATTTTCAAAGCCAGCAGTAATCATTTAGGTTGGCAATCTTATTTCTCGCTAGAGAGCCATAAAGCGGCGGTTGTAGCTTGGTCGGCCAGCGGGTCGCGCCAACCAGCGATGACGTACTGCCGTTCGTATTCTGATGCCTCCTGCGCCGAATATTCGGGCGCGCCGGTTCGCACGCGGAGAAGCACCAATGTCAGCACAGCCACGACGACTGCCGCGGCCAGCGGCCAAGCCTTGATACTGACAGAGCTCCTCCGCACAGGCCGCGGATCGCTTTGCCGATCGAGGCCAGCGCGAATTGTTTCCCACAAGTCTGGGGGGGTCGTTGGTGCCTGCAGGTGCTTTTTCAGCAGAGCGTCAACGCGGTTTAAACGCGCGAGTTCAGAGCGGCATAATGCGCACCGACGCAGATGCCACCACACTGCAACGCGCTTGAACCAACCCAAACCACCTACTGATAGCTCAGCCAAGTATTGGCCTGCCTGATCACATTTCATTGCTATCCTCCAGGTAGGGCCGTAAGCGATCTTTCAGCGCGGTCCGTGCGCGGGCTAATCTCGAAAGCACGGTTCCCCTAGGCACTCCCAACGCTTCCGCTATTTCCGACACGCCCAACCCACCGATGTAGTGCATAGATACCACAGTTCTGTGCTCCTCAGACAGGGACATCACTGCGTTTTGCACAATCTGTGTGCGTTCGTCGTCCAGCACAATCTGGTGCGGCGCCGATCCGGCATCGGCCGGTTCGGCAGGCTCGCGGGCCTGGGTTAACATGCTGTCCAGGCTCTCGGTATGCACTCGGCGCTTCTTCAGGTAGTCCTTTGCTTTGTTTGCCGCTATGCGAAACAGCCATGTTCGAAAGGCATTCGGGGCTTTGAGCGTGTGTAGGTTGCGCCAAGCATCGAGGTAGGCGTCCTGAGCCAGGTCTTTTGCTTCATCTTCGCTGCCGACCATCTGCCACAGCATGCCGTATACCGCCTGATGCGTTTGTCGGAACAGTTCGCCGAATGCATCTCGGTCTCCTGACCGAGCTCTGAGGACCAGCTTGCCCAACTCGCTTCCCAGGGCCGACCTGTTCACCGCGGTACTCCCATGGTATAGGACGAAAAAGCCGAGCTGGAGATTCCAGCGCATTTGCGAGCAGAGTATACAATGCTTACTCTTTGATCAAGCCGCCGAAATCGGCCAGCATTTGGTATTTGCGCTCCCAAGTTGTGTACATAAAGCCTCTCACTCGAGACAGCCTGCGCGCCAATTTAAGCCAGCCTTTTACTTCGTCCAGGTTATCGGCATCATAGTAGCAGGCTACTAATGTTTGGAACCCCCGCTCTGAAAAGAAGCGCAGGCTTTCTTCCCTGGGAGCACCGCCCCACACCGCAATGATAAGATCCTTGGGTATATACTCCCAAACGCCTGTGTAATCTCCCTGCACCAAGTAGTAGTTGGGGCGGGCGTTGTGGTGCGGATCAAGCATGTCCGACCAGATGTAGATCTGCATTTTGGGGTTGTAACGTCTTAGTATTTGAACTTGGCGTTTGATGCAGTCCGCAAGCAGGTGCGCCATGTTCTTTCCGGCACATGCGCCGCAGGTGCCGCCCATGCGGATTTCGTCCATGCTCAGTATTACGCGGTTGGGGCGCAGGTATTGCCAAAGGAGGCGGGCCTCGTGCTCAAAGATTTCGTACAGGGCAGGTTCCGCCATGCATACTGTAACCTGGCTGTCGTAAATGACCATCGGGTGGTACCAGCTTACGCGGAGGCGCTGACCATCGTGGATGCGTCCGCTGGACAGTATCCGCAGGAACGGGTATTCGCGGTCTACGTTCCAAAAGCTGAAGTTTGGGTCTGAAAGCGGAGCGTAGTCGATGTTTTCTTTGTAGGTTATCGAACCATCTTCACTTTTCACGGTTACCGGTGTGCCGGGGCGGCGCAGTACGTTGAGCGGGCCAACTTCCTCAAGCTTCCAGTCGTCCAGCCAGAACCTGCCGTTTTTTCCTCCCCAAACGCCCACGTAGATTCGGACAGCCGTGTTATCCATGCTGTTGAAAATCATGGAGAGTTTGCGCCAGTTGGATGTGGGCGGCATGTTGAAACTGCGCGGGGCCAAGTCGCGTTCGCCGGCCAGCACAAGTATTCGGAAGTTCTCGGAGGGATGCAGGTTTTCGGTTTTCGCCCACACGCTGACCCTGTAGCACCGCCATGGGCGCACGCGCACCTCCTGCATCACGCGTGCATTGCCGGCCGGTTGGGCAGAGAAGTTCTCGAATCGGAGAGATGCTTTTCCGCTGTGTACTGTCGACGTGTCTATGTAACTCACTTTTCCCGGTTCGTCATGGAAGGCCATTCCCTTGGCGGTGTTGCCTTCGTATTCCTCAAAACCGCCGTTCACCAGTTTTACATTGGGATCCGGCACGAATTCTGCTTTATCTCCTTTTACTAGGAAGGGAGCATCACGCACGGGCATTCCTTCGGCCAGATTGCGGTCGTGGCTGAGTACAGCGCCGCCGTAGCCTACCGAGAACACGGAGGGGATTATCTCCAGCCGATTGCGGCCACAGGCGGCTTTTACCTGCTCAAGCCGGCGGAAGTATTCCGGCGGCTGTTTGCATAAGGTATCCAGCCCAAGCGACAG
>JBMFPP010000407.1:0-2894 GCA_049969055.1 Armatimonadota bacterium
CAAAGACACATCCCACGCGTCATCTCCGAGGCGCCCGGCAACTATCTCCGCAAGCTGCCGGTGAGCGCCCTCGGTGAAATGCTCCGGATTCAGCTCCGAGAAAGTAGCCTCGGCCGCATCTCGGCTTTCTAAGCACGCTCTCAATAAAAATTCTTGCGCCTTTATAACGCGGTTAAACCCAACCGGAACTTGAGATCCACCAATATCCTTCGTATGCGGCGCAGAAGCTCCTCCTTTGGCCTGCAACCGCTGCCGATGCTCTGAAACTTCTCTTGCAATACTTTCCTCTGCGGCGGCGGCCATCTCCATACGCGGAGATACCCATATCTCCGCAAGCTTCCGCGTCCACCTGCTCCTATCCAAATTATTGGAAACCGATGCCAGCACCGGAACCGCAGCGGCCACCAGCTTCCTTCGAGCATCCAGCGTATCCGTGCCGTACGCTCGAATCAAAAGTCCCATTCTGTAGTCCAAAACCGGTTTGGCCTCAGCAGTTACCTTTGCCAAAGCCGCGGCACCTTCCCTGCGCACAAAACTGTCCGGATCGTCTCCGGCCGGCAGTTCGCCGATTCTAACATCGATACCGCTCTCCTCGAACAGGGGTATGCTTCTAAGCGCCGCCTTCAACCCCGCCGAATCGCAGTCGTACAACAGCACACACGTGCTCGTATACCGCCTCAACAGCCTCAACTGCTCCGCCGTCAAAGACGTACCAAGTGTTGCCACCGCATTGGTTACCCCACTCTGGTGCAGGGATATCACGTCCATATACCCCTCAACTAGAACTGCGCACTCCTTCTCCACAATGCTGTTGCGGGCAAGATGCAGTCCGTAAAGTGTGCTTCCTTTGGAAAAGAGTGGCGTCTCCGGAGAATTTAAATACTTCGGAGCACCCTCTGTATCCTCCAAGATCCGACCGCCGAACGCCACAACGCGGCCCGTTACATCGCACACCGGAAACATTATGCGGTTCCGAAACCTGTCGTAAAGAGTTCCGCGCTCGCTGTGGGCAAGAAGTCCGGCGGCAACGCCAGTCTTGGCATCCACGCCTTCCTGCCTCAAGCGGTCCACCAGCGCCGTCCACGAGTTCGGCGCGTAGCCAAGCCCAAAAGCCTTCGAAGTTTCTTCTCTTATGCCGCGCTTCCCCAAGTAAGACAGGGCGTCCGGACTTCGCCTCAAACACTCTTGGTAAAACCGCGCCGCAAGCTCACAAGCCCTTCGCAGTTTTTCCCGCTCGTCGGATGTTTTTGCGTACTCGGGGCTAACAGGAAGCTGAACTCCCGCTTGGCTGGCAAGCTTTTCCAACGCCTCCCTAAAGGTAAGGTTCTCAGCCTTTTGAACAAACGCAAAAACGTCGCCGCCCGCTCCGCACCCAAAGCAGTACCAAAGCTGTTTCTCCGGGTTTATGGAAAAAGACGGGGTTTTCTCCCGGTGGAACGGGCAGAGCCCCTCCCAGTTTCGCCCCACCCGCTTCAGCTTCACATATGCGGAGGCGATCTCCACCAGGTCCACCCGCCGCTTTATCTCCTCAACCACATCCCCAGTACGCAAAGCCACACCCCGTGCAGTGCAACCAACCACTCCGCAAAACTCGGCACGGAAGACCAATCCGCAGGCGGCATCCGCCGGCACAGCCCGCGCTACTTCACCTCGGCTACAACAATCCTCACAACCTTCATGTTCTGAAGCTGAAAGGCAACGCCGTACTTTTTGTGGTAGCTCACGGTTGTTACAGTGCCCAATCCCGGCACCACCTGCTGGAACTGCCTGTCCGGCGGGCCGTACAGGCGCAGAACCTTCCCGTACGGATCGCCAAGAGTTACTCCCACAGAGGTTTTAACAAGCGAAGTGGGCTGTTTTCCGGTACCCACAATCTCAACAACGCGCCCATCTTCGTCAAGCCGGAAGTCCAGCGTAACCTTGGCTTTCGGTATCTCATAAGTCCACGTAACAAGCGGCTCGGCGGGCACGCTGAAATCCGTCATCGCTTCCGCCGAAACACCGGCCGCACCCTCCGAAGCCGTCTCTGAAGCCCCCGGAACCGGCAGGGCCCCGGGTCCATACGTAATGCTCGGAACCGTGCCAACACCCGGCATCGTGCTTCCAGGCGACATAAAGCGCATCACACCAGCCATGTACGGATTGGATACCCCGGGCGGTCCGTAATACCCAGACGTTCCCGGGGGATACGGACCGGCCGCACCCGGACCGTAGGGCCCGTACGGTGAAGTTGTCGCCCCAGCCCCAGCCTGACCGACAGCCGCCGCAACATCGGCCGGCGGTGCACCGAGTCCGTTCGCCACGCGGGTTGGGTTGCCGTACGCACGCAGAACGGCCAACCCCTTAGAGCCTATCGTTATCCCGGCAAGGCGCCTCTCTTTGCGGTACTGAGCCTGCGCCTGAGGAGCAGAACTCAACAACACCACAAGAAACGCCCCGCCAATCAGCAGTGTTTTCCGAAAGAACATCGTCTTTAACAGCTCCCTTCAAATGAGCACTATCATAATTATGGCCTTCAGGAGAAAACCCCTCTTATTTAGACATGGCAAAGCGGTTTCGGTTTCTTCTTCGCCGGCTTTGCAAACTCTCCTCCTTGACGTGCCGCACCATCTCATTTAGCATAACCTCGGAGGAAACCATGCCTGAACTACAGGGAATTATTGCGCCTTCCCCGGTTTTCTTTAACGAAAACGGAGAAGTGGATCTGGAAAGCCTTTCTGCCCACCTCCGGCTTCTTCACTCCGGCGGCGTGGACGGGGTCCTCGTACTTGGCAGTACTGGGGAGTTTTTCCACCTCCAACCCGAAGAGCGGATTGCCGTGGCCGAGAGGGCCGCAGAAGTGCTGGGCGGAAAAATTAAGCTTCTTTTGGGAACCGGCGACCTGCGCACGTCGG
>JBMFPP010000408.1:0-2890 GCA_049969055.1 Armatimonadota bacterium
TCCACGAAAGCGAAACACTGCTCACATAAGCAGGACAGCCGATGGAAAAGGCCAATACGAGGTTGGATGTACTTAAACTGTCTGCTGGGTAGTTGAAAATGATTGAACGTTGGAACTGTGTTCTAGTGTTTGCCGCCCATCCCGACGACGAGATTATCGGGGTTGGCGGAACTATTGCCAAACTTTCAAAACTGGGGAAGTCGGTTTATCTGGTAACTTTCTGTGCGGGAGAGACCAGCTACACCACGCCGGAACAGAAGGAAGCAATGGCGCAGACCCGCCTCTCCGAGGCCAAAGCCGCGGATGCGGTTCTCGGCATTAAGGAAAGGGTCGTTTTAGGGAAGCCAACGCAGGGCGTGGTCAACGACCGCGAAACCTATCAGCAGTGCGTCCGCCTCATCCGCACCTACCGCCCAGACGTCATCTTCACCCATTGGAACGAGGATAAGCACAGGGATCACCGCGCTGTTTCCGCACTCACCGACGAAGCCCGCTGGAAGGCTGCGGAAAACGTGTTGGCGGATCACGGTAAGCCTTGGTACACACCTGAACTTTACTACTATGAGGTTACCGAGCTGTTTCCCCACCCAACACTGCTGGTGGATATCACTAACACTTTCCAAACCAAGCTGGATGCCATGCAAACCCAGCGCAGTCAGTTTGATGTTCTCCCGGGGATACTGGGGTACATCGAGGGTGTAGCGAAAGCGCGCGGTTACGCGCGCGGCACTCAGTATGCAGAAGCCTTCGTGCTTTCAAACTTGCTTCCGACATTGGGATAGGAGGTTGTTTCGACGATGAAAATAAGCTGTTGCTGGCTGTACGCCATAACCAAGTATGGATATCCCCCTTCGCTTCCCGATACGTTCAAGGCGCTCAGCGAAATGAAGGCAATGGGCTTTGATTACGTTGAGCTGGAAGGCGTGCGCGAAGATAATCTGATGGAGGTTTACCACCGCCGCGCCGATTTGAAAGCTCACTGCGACAGTTTGGGACTGCAGGTTGTAAATTTCTGCCCTGTGCTTCCCGACATTGTTGCTCTGGACGAAGCTCGGAGACAGCGCGCCAAAGACCTTTACAAGATCGGCATCGAAACAGCGCTTTACTTCGGCTGTGAAACCATCCAAACAGACAGCTTCATACCGCCGCTGAAGTTTGTCGGCGATGTGCCGTACAAGGAAGCCATCAAGTTCGGTCGGCAGTTCCGCGTGCAGATCGACCCTTCGTTCGATTGGGAACAGCTTTGGCAGGTGCTTGTGGATACTTTCCGCTTCTGCGCCGAAACGGCCCACCAGGCCGGGCTGAAATTCTGTTTGGAACCACGCGTCGGCGAGCTTATAAGCAATACGGACGCTTTCCTGCGCTTGTGGGACCACGTTCACCACGAAAACTTCGGTATGGTGCTGGATACCGGACACCAAAACGCCCAGAAGGAGATACTGCCTCTTTCAGTTGAAAAGCTCGGCAGGCGCATATTCTACGTACACGTCTCGGACAACGACGGCAAAACCAACGAGCACCTCCGCCTCGGCGAAGGTACCATCGATTGGGAAAGCGTTTTCACAGCACTGCGGAAGCACAATTACCAAGGAAGCGTTGCGGTTGACATCGGAAATGTGCCCAACATCGAAGAGGCCTATGTGCAGTCGCGCGCCTTCCTAGAGAATCTCCTTCAGCGGTTGCCCTAAATCCAGAGGATTATAAGAAGAAACCCTCCCAGCCGTCCGATGGGAGGGTTTCTCTCGATCATGATCGCACCTGGGAGCTAAGACCGGGCACCTTACCCCTCTCCCAGCTTCGGGAGAGGGAAACCTCAGCTTTCTTCTCTCCGCAGTGGGTGAAGGGTTGATCTGCCCTCACCCCTAGCCCCTCTCCCAGCTTCGGGAGAGGGGGATCCAGCTCCTTTCTCCCGTCTTTCGCAGGAAAAGGGCCAAGAATGAGGGGCCGGCGTTCGAGAGAAGAATAGAACTCACCTCAACAGCTGTTGGCTTCGCTGGTCAGAACTTCGAAAAGCTCCTTTATGCGGGGCGTGCTTGACGCTTACTTGCTTGAATTGTTATAGTGGTCAATGCTGAAGGTGTTGTTGGGAGGGTAAAATGCGTTTGGTTTCTTTCTCAACAGGCGCCGGCGCAAGGCTTGGGGTTTTGGTTAATGGCACTGTGGTGGATCTGCGCGAAGCCTATGCCCAGCTCGGGGCTCCGCTCGCCGCCAGTCGCGGCATCCGAGAACTGCCTCCGGACATGGTGGCGTTTTTGAACCTCGGGGAGGCCGGAATGAACGCGGCGCGGCTCGTGGAGCGGGCCGTTAGAGACCGCGATCCCAGGCTGAACAATCCGCAGGTTTGTTTCAACGAAAGCGGTGTTAAGCTCTTAGCGCCTGTTCCGGTCCCTACCAAGATTGTGTGCATAGGATTGAATTACCGAGACCACTGCGAGGAGAACAACAAACCCATTCCCGACCGCCCGATCATATTCGCCAAATTTTCGACGGCGGTTGTTGGTCCCGGAGACGCAATCGTGCGCCCCAAGTTAACCAAACAGCTCGATTATGAAGCCGAACTCGGCGTGGTTGTCGGGAAACGCGGTAGGCATATCAGTTTGAAGAACGCCCCGGACTACATTGCGGGCTACACGGTTATGCACGACGTAAGTGCCCGCGACATTCAGTTCAGCGACGGACAGTGGGTGCGCGCCAAAACCTTCGATACCTTCTGCCCGATGGGGCCGGCCTTGGTCACTCCGGACGAGGTTGGGGATCCGCACAACCTGTCCATTCGCGCAATTTTGAACGGCCGCGTGATGCAGGATTCCAACACCAGCAATATGATTTTCAACTGCTACTACCTCGTCTCGTACCTTTCCCAAGTTTTTACCCTCCAGCCGGGAGACTG
>JBMFPP010000409.1:0-2880 GCA_049969055.1 Armatimonadota bacterium
ATCCTAAGCTTTTGCATGTGGTACTTGGGCAAAGAGGCAACCAGTTCGGATACCGAGCACTCTCTTTCCGCCAAAAGCTGAAGGACTGTTCCCATAGCAACCAAGCTGTCTCGCCCGTAGTGAACTTCCGGCCAGATGACGCCGCCGTTGCCCTCGCCGCCGACTGCGCCGTTCTCGCGCCTCATGGTGTCGGCAACGTTTACTTCGCCTACCGGGGTTCTGATCACCGGGCAACCGTATTTTGTGGCAATATCGTCTATAAGAGCCGTGGTAGATAAGTTCACCACCACAGGGCGCGCCGGCATTCCCTCCCGCTGTTCTTTGCTGAGCACTAATTCAGCGGCCAAAGAGACGGTGTACTCTTCGCCCACGGCTTCTCCTTTGTCGGATACAATCGCCAGGCGGTCGGCATCTGCGTCCTGAGCGAAGCCTATCTCTGCGCCGTGGGCGACGACTGCTTCGCACAGCTGAGTTAAGTTCTCTTTCACCGGTTCGGGCGGATGAGGGAAAATTCCGTTGGGAATGTCATTTATGGTGATTACCTCACAGCCCAGCCTTTTCAAAAACTCCGGGGTGACAACCGAGCCAGCGCCGTTACAGCAGTCGGCCACAACACGGAACCGGCGTCTGCGAATGGTTTCTACATCCAAACAAGCCATCACAGCGTTCATGTGCGCTTCAACGGCGCCTTTCTCCACTCGAACCCGCCTTATAGATACACCGTCAGTCAGGCGGAACTCGCCTTGGTGATAGATGTCCAAAAGCTCTTCGGCCTGGTAGGTGCTGAGGAAAATTCCGTCTGGCCTGATGAACTTGAGTGCGTTCCACTCCGCCGGGTTGTGGCTTGCGGTTATAGCAATTCCACCAGAGGCGTGCAGGCGCTTAACGGCAAGCTGTACGGTTGGAACTGGGCAGATGCCCAGGTCAACAACCTGACACCCCGTGGCCAAAAGGCCGGCCAGCACGGCATGCTTTACCATTTCGCGAGATGTGCGGGTATCGCTTCCGACGACCACGGTGCCGCCGTTCGTGTAGGTGCCGAAACTTTGCGCAAATTTGACCAAAAGCGTTGGTGTGAGAGAATCCCCCACCACGCCGCGCACACCCGAAATACTGATTTTGAGGGTTTGTACCCCTTTCATAGCTTCACCCAAAAAGTTTGCCAGCTCAAACTTTTGCAAGCTCTTTTCGAAGTTCATCTACAAGCAGGTTTGCACCATGGCAATCATCGAACCGGCCAGCTCCTCGGCGCGCTCCTGCGTTTGGGCCTCCGAGATGATGCGTATAAGCGGCTCGGTAATGGAAGCCCGCACATGCACAACCGCATCTTCCCAAAGCAGTCTTATCCCCTCGGTTGAATCTATTTCGGCGCCTTGGGGATTTTCCTCCACGTTCTCTCGAATGCGCTGAAGCACAGAATAGACCTGCTCGGGAGGGCAGTATATCTTCTCTTTTATCATACAGTAAGAGGGCACTGCTTCGGCCAAGGCCGAAAGCGGCTTGCGCGTTTCGGCCATGAAGCCGAGGATGTGCCCTATTGCCGCCATGCTGTCGTGGGCGTAGTGAAGCCTCGGGAAGATCACCCCGCCGCTTCCCTCCCCTCCCAGTACTGCACCGCTTGCTATCATGCCCTCTACTACGTAGGCTTGACCAACGCGCGTACGGAGGACCTTGCTGTTGTGTTTAGCGGCTATCTTCTCCAAAGCAAGAGATGTTGAAACATTGCACACCACGACCCCCGGCGTTCGGCTCAGCACTTGGTCAGCAATGATGGCCAAAGTGTACTCTTCAGAGAGGGCGCGGAAATCTTCTGTCACCAGGGCAAGCCTCTCGCCGTCTGCATCGTGGCAGAAGCCGATGTCTGCCCTGCTGGCTTTCACCAATGCGCGAAGCTGACTCATGTTGCTTGGGTTTGGTTCCGGCTCGTGTGGAAACAGCTCGTTCGGGTCATCGTTTATGGTGATAACCTCACAGCCCAGTTCTTGAAGGAGGTGCGGGGTGGAGATACTGCAGGCACCGTTACAGCAGTCCACAGCCACTCTGAACTTGGCGGCGCGGATGCGCTCCACATCCAAGATGGACAAAATGCGCTGGATATGGCGCTCTACAGCGCTGTCGTCGTACTCGACGGCCTTCAATTCGTCCCACCGGGCGCCGCGGAACTGGCCGAGATGGTAAACGTCCAAAAGCTCCTCACCTTGGTAGGAGTTGAGCATTTTTCCATCGCTGGCCACGAACTTTAGGGCGTTCCACTCCACGGCGTTGTGTCCGGCAGAGATTGCAATACCGCCAACTGCATCGGCCCTGTCTGCCACGGCAAGCTGGAGGCTTGGTGTTGGACACACGCCCAGATCCACCACGCGGCATCCAGCGGCGATGAGGCCGGACAGCACGGCCGAGCGCATCATATCCCCGGACGGGCGGGTGTCTCGGCTGACCAGCACCGTGCCACCCTCTACGTACGTTCCAAAAGCCTGGGCGAAGTCCACAACCAGCTCCGGTGTTAGGCCTTGGCCCACAACGCCCCGCACGCCCATCATGCTGAGTTTTAGAGGCTTCATGAGTTAAGAAAACCCAGGGTCAAAGCGTTTTTTCAGCAAGAAGTTTTGGCAAACTAACAGTAACTGGTTGAACGTCAAAACTTCTTGCAAGAAGTTTTGGCAAACCAACAAGGATTAATTGAAGGTCAGAACTTCTTGCATTCGATTTTGAGTTTCGCTTTAGCATCCGATGTTCCTGCGCGGCAACCCTAATGCGTTTTCCAAAAAGCGGGGGAATGTGCTTTGGGGTTGCGCCTGCGTGCACTTCGAACCGGGCACTGTTACGACGACGCTTTGGGAAGGGCGGCAAACTAATTGGCTGATCCGTTACTTCACCGCG
>JBMFPP010000410.1:0-2843 GCA_049969055.1 Armatimonadota bacterium
CAAGAACGGGCTGTTTATCCTCTCAAGAATGCCGGCGAGCACTTTGGTGGGCAGGCGGTCGTGGTTTTCCACCGCTATGCACACACCGGCTTTTTCGTAGGAGGGCAGGCTTTGGCGCAGTAGGGCTTCAACTTCTTCAACAGCCGGTTTATGCTCGGCGGTGTCGGTCAGCACGCGCACAATCCGCGAACCGAGAAGCTGAGCCAAGGAAAGATATTCGGCCAAATGCTCCGGCGAGATCCCACTGGTGCCTATTTCAAGCTGGATGCCCAGCTCATCCGCCCGCCGGCGGAATTGAAGAAGCTCCCCCTCCGGCCGACCCAAGAGCGGCATGTTGTCTATCACCTGCACAACCCGCACCCCAAGCTGAACCGCCTTGTCCAGCAGGTCCATTGGACCAAGGGGAGTTTTTGGTTCCCGCCCGGGCACTCCGACCGCCCAACTGAACGTGTAAGAGCTGATGCCAAGCCGCATAAGCCGGTGCCTTTCCCAACCTCAACTCTCTTTGCCCATCGCACCGCGCAAGGAACCCGGCGGTGGGAAGCCGCGCGATTCATCATCCAAAACCAGCACCCAGTCACAGCCGTACCCTTTCGAAGGCGGCTCGAAAACCCTTGTGCCGGCTGTAGGGAACGCCCCAATAAGGAAAGCGGTGCCTTCGCGCGGATCGTACCAATATCCAACGGCCCTGCTCCCAGAGATAAGCGACATGTTGATCGTAACTGCCCGCCCGTCCGGGATGTACACAAAGGCGTAACTGCCGTCGGATGCCCGCGTGGCGGCTACGTAATTACCACCCTCTCCGCAGTTGCCGAAAACCACCAATTGGTCCGGCACCCTAATCAAAAACGGCCGCGACTCCATAAGAGCCCTCACGTGGAACATATCGAAGGAACCGGGGAGGTCGAGCGCCTCCTGCCACGGGGTTCTTGCGTAGCTTATCGGTTCTCGGCCCGGCTGCCACATCTGCCAAATATCGTGGCATCCGTACGTGTGGCCGTGTGCGCCGGAGAACAGAGCATAGTAGGCTCTTTGTCTAACGTCAAAATCGTTAAACCATCCGCTGTCTGGATTCCAATTGATAGGGTGATCTTCGTAAGCCGGCTCGCCGTCCAAGCACGGCTTCGCAGGCGCCAGGTTGTAGTCGTAAGCGATCATTCTGTAGTTTTGGGGAATTTTCGACCCATGACCAGACTGAAGTAGGTTGAAGTCCAACCATTTCTCGTGGTGAAGCCAATACGAAGAGGATGTTTCGCCCCAAGGGTGATAGGTCTTGAGGTGGCGCCCCAAATCTCCCTCGGCAAGTCCTTCTGCAAGCTCACGCCAAACATGCAGAAAACCTTCAGGAGATCTGTCGCCACCGAGTATCCAAACTAGATTTGGGAAACCGCGGTACCGCTCGCCGAGGAAGCGTCCGTACGCCCTGGCATTGTTTGCGTTTATCAACCCTGCCGGTCCGGTGCCCCACGAACGGCGCAGAGAGCCAACCTTATCCCCCCATGTTGGAAGCATGCCAACAACGATGCCTTTTTCCAGGGCAACTTTCATCACATAATCCACGTGCTGGAAATACGCTTCATTCGGCTTTGCGGGATCATTGTCGATGAGCGGAACGTGGCCGTATGCATTTGGCGTTTCTATTCCGTCTAGCTCCGCAAGCACCACTGCCTGAACCGCCGTAAATCCCTTTTGTCGGCGGTTTTCAAGGTAAAGCTCAACCTCCTCGCGGTTCAGTCGGTGGAAAAGCTCCCAAGCGGTATCCGCCAGCCAGAAAAACGGGGTTCCGTCTGCGTGCACCAAATAGCGCCGGTTTCGAGAAATGCGCAGATCTCCGTGGGCGAAGTCCGCTGATGGTCCCAACCGATTTACAGCCAAAGCTTATTCCTCCCTGAACATTTAGAAATTCCGCCAAGCGAAGCGCCTTGCGATCACTACTCAGATTCTTTTCGCGGCGGGGAATACCTTTCGCACCGAAGGAGAGTACAAGCATGCTTGCATGTTTTACTGGGTCTGCACAGTTGAGGCAAGCTTCTGGCACAAGAAACCGCCAAGTGCACAAAAACACACGCCGCGCTTTGCCTTAGAATCAACCTCTTCACACACGGACGGTACCCTTGCGGTGGAGTTTACCCCACCCCAAACGCGTCCCCTTTACGGCCGTCCATGCAGATTTCCAAAGCACTGCATACATGATTTGGCGGTACACCAGTTTCTGCCAGCCGAGCCACCAGAGGAGCCCCTTGCGCTCCCGGTCCATATGAAAGGCGACAACCGCACCCAACAGCTCCATTGCGAAGAAGAGGGCATAGAAGAAACCGGTTTGAAGCAAAACCTGCGCGGCGTGTGGAAGCGGCTGCCAATCTTGCCTAAGTATGCCGCGCGTCACCCAAGAGTTGACAAAAGAAACTGCAGCATAGAGGAGTTTGAGGTCCACAGCCGGCGCCAAAAGCTGAAACAGCACCTGAAAAACCCACATAGATGGAAGGGCAAGCCAACCGAACCAACCGTAGCGAAATAAGGCATCGCGGTGCTTCCAAAGGCACTGCAGAGTTCCGTAAGACCAGCGAAACCGCTGTTTGGCAAACGCACGCAGATTGTCGGGTGCTTCCGTAAACGCCACAGCTTGACCGTCCACATCTATGCGCCAGCCGTGCCTCCTAAGCCTCCATGTAAGGTCCATATCCTCTGCCATGGTATCGCCCATATAGCCGCCGAGCTTTTGCACGGCACTCCGTCTCCAAGCCCCTATTGCTCCGGGTACCACGGTGACGGCATTTAAGAGAGCATAAGCCCGTCTATCCAAGTTCTGACTGGTGATGTACTCAATTGCCTGCCAGCGCGTT
>JBMFPP010000411.1:0-2840 GCA_049969055.1 Armatimonadota bacterium
GATCCCAAGAAGGCCAGGATTGGAAGGCCGCTTCTCCTTCCATGCCTAGGCGTTCCCAAAGCTCTTCGGCCAGATGCGGTGCAAACGGAGAAAGCATAAGCACAAAGTTTTCCATCGCCTCGCTGAGTGCCAGGTCAGATACGGATTGGCGGTCGTACATCTCATTAATCAGCTCCATTAAAGCGCTGATGGCGGTGTTGAAGTGGAAGCGCTCGATATCCTCCGTAACGCGCGCGAGGGTTTGATGGGTTTTCCGCCGCAGAGCGCGGTCGTCATCAGAGATTGCAGATGAAATTTGTTCCTTCCAGTCTTTTTGGAATCGGCCGGCGTTGGCGGCGAAGAAGCGGAAAGACCTTGCAAGGAAGCGGTATACGCCTTCGATTCCGCGCTCCACCCATTCGGCCTGCTCTTCCGCAGGAGCGATAAAGAGAATGAAGCAACGAGCGGCGTCCGCGCCGTACTTGTCGCAAAGGGCATCCGGCGGAACGACATTTCCGCGGGATTTGCTCATCTTCTTACCGTGCAGGTAAATAATGCCCTGGTTAAACAGGCGCGTAAACGGCTCCTCGAATGGAAGCAGGCCTAGGTCGTACAGCGCCATGGTGACGAATCTGGCGTATATGAGGTGCATGGTTGCGTGCTCGCGCCCGCCGATATACTGATCAACCGGCAACCACTGGCGTACGGCATCATCGTCCCACGGGCGGTCCTCCAGTTTGGGGCTTACATAGCGGAGGAAATACCAGGAGGAATCCACAAAGGTGTCCATGGTATCCACATCGCGTCTGGCCGTTCCACCGCATACGGGACACTGCGTGTGCACGAAGCTTTTGCTGTAAGCAAGCGGCGACTCCCCTTTTCCGGTGAACTCAACGTCCGTTGGGAGAAGCACCGGAAGCTGATCCTCCGGCACGGGTTGTTCTCCGCATTTATCGCAGTAAACGATGGGGATGGGCGCGCCCCAATACCGCTGGCGCGAAATGAGCCAATCGCGGAGGCGGTAGTTTACCTTGCGCTTGCCGACGCCGCGCTGTTCGAGCCAATCCGCAATCGCTTCTTTTGCCTGTTCGCTAGGCATACCGTCGAACTGTCCGGAGTTGATCTGGATTCCCGGATCCACGTAGGCCTCGGAGAGCTGGAATGTATTTGGATCTGCTCCGGGTGGAAGTATAACGGTGCGGATTTCCAGCCCTTTCTCCTTGGCGAACTGGAAGTCGCGGGTATCATGGGCGGGAACACCCATAACGGCCCCTGTGCCGTACTCCATGAGCACGTAATTAGCGATCCAGATGGGCACGGCTTCACCGTTTGCGGGGTTCACTGCTTCGGCGCCTATGGGCATTCCCTCCTTGGGCGCACCCTCTGCGGTTCTTTCGATTTCGCTTATGCGAATAACTTTCTCAACAAAGGCTCGAACCTCTGCCTCCTGAGGCGTGCCCTTCGTAAGCTCTTCCACCAGCGGATGTTCCGGTGCCAAAACCAGATAGGTAACGCCGAAAAGGGTGTCGGGCCGCGTGGTGAAGACGGGTATTGGCTGGCCGGTGCCTTTTACAGTAAAGGTTATTTCAACCCCTTCGCTTCGCCCGATCCAATTGCGCTGCATGGCTTTAACATCTTCAGGCCAATCCAGCAGGTCGTGATTTTTCAGCAGGCGGTCGGCATAGTTGGTGATGCGCAGGAACCACTGCTCCATCTGCTTCTTGGTTACCGGGGTATCACAGCGCTCGCACAAGCCGTTTACAACCTGCTCGTTGGCGAGAGCTGTGGCGCAGGACGGGCACCAGTTGACCGGCGCTTTTTTCTTGTAAGCCAGCCCCGCCTTGTAAAGCTGTAAGAATATCCACTGGGTCCACTTGTAGTAGTCCGGATGGGATGTGATGACTTCACGGCTCCAATCGTAGGAAAATCCGAGGCGCTTAAGCTGTCCCTCCATGCGGGAGATGTTCTGTTCAGTCCACACAGCTGGGTGGATCTTGCGCTTAATGGCCGCATTTTCGGCGTTGAGGCCGAACGCGTCGAATCCCGGAGGGTGGAGGACGTTGTAACCCTTCATTATGCGGTAGCGAGCCGAAGCATCGCCGACCGTGTAACAGCGCACATGGCCCCAATGCAGGTCGCCGGACGGGTAGGCGAACATTTCGAGATTGTAGAACTTGGGGCGACCTGCGGTGCGCTCCGTCGCGAAGGAGTTATTCTCTCGCCAGAATTTCTGCCACTTCTCTTCGATGGCACGAAAATCGTAGCGTTCTTCTCTTGAGCCTTTGTTTTCCATATGCTGAATCCTGTTGGAGTTTTTAAAGCCGATGTATCTCTCTGAATGCCAGCTTTCTTTTTGGAAGGGCAACCCGGGTTTGGAGGGTTCTGCTGAAAAGCTCCTTGCACTGCGATTATAACACAGGCGGAGGCGGTGAGCAAACAAGCCGGCGAGGATGCAGAGAACACAACTTCGGCTCCAATCGTCTCTTTAAAAATCCGGCCTTTTGCTTTAAGGTGAAAGCACTGGTTTTTTCGAGTGCAGATTCAAACTACGCGGCCAAAATTGGCGCAAAACCCGGCGTGCAGGTATTGACGAGCGAAACACCTTTTGATATAATTTTGGTGCCTGAAGGAACCGGACGGAAAGATGGGTTTCGGAAGGCAAAGTTAGGCGGTCCAGTAGCGTAGTGGTTTAACGCGCATGCCTGTCACGCATGAGATCGCGGGTTCGAATCCCGTCTGGACCGCCAGTTTCTGTTAAGCGCCGAGGTAGCTCAGTTGGTAGAGCACGTGACTGAAAATCACGGTGTCGGCGGTTCGATTCCGCCCCTCGGCACCAATATCTAGGCGTAAAACCCACTCTG
>JBMFPP010000412.1:0-2816 GCA_049969055.1 Armatimonadota bacterium
GGAAGCAACAGGGAGTACGAGGAGATTATTCGAAACATCCGCTCTCGCACAACGGCTGAGGTGCTGATGCAAAAAGATCATGCAACCCGCTGGCCGCCGGCGGTTCCGGACGAGAAAACCGACAAAGCCGCCTGGTGGGATTATATGATGAACAATGTGTTCCTGCCTGAAATAGCCGCCAAATACGGCTGTGCTCTTTTGGACATCCGCAGTGATTGGCTGGATTACTTGAAATCCAACGGTTTGGAACCGAAAGCCCTTCTCTCTGACGATGTGCACTTGAACGATTGGGGCAACTACCTTATGGCCGAGTTGGTTAAGCGCTACTTGGTTTACAGGCCTGACCTTGCCAGAAATGCCTCCTGGCGGAATACTGTGCGCACCTACAGTGTGGGTGAAGCCCCAGCCAGCAAAAACGCGGCGGTCCCAAACAAGAAGTTTTGGCAAACCAACATAGACCGATTGAACGCCAAAACTTCTTGGTGGAAGAACGGAAAGCTGGTTTTGGCCTTTGAGGGCAACCGCGTGGATGTAATATCGGCTTATACGGGCCGCGGAGAGCCGGGAACTGCTCAGGTGCGAATAGATGGGAAAAAGCCTTCTGAGTTTCCAACGCTTTACAGCATTACCAGACCCACTCCGGGGCCGTGGTCGCCGCTTGCGCTCACGCGAGTTGACCATGTCTCTCCGCTGAAAGTGGAAGAGTGGACGCTCACCGTTACATCTGTAAGCGAAGATTCCAACCGTTGGGAGTTTGAGGTGCTGGGATCGGTTACCGGCCCAGACGGCCGCGGAAGCAGTGATGCGGTTTTCGTTTCCAAATCCGGAAGGGTAAAGATAGAGCCAGCTTCTTTTTTCAGAAACGGAAGCATACCCAAAGGCTATCAGATCAAGTGGAAGGTTGTGCCGATGCATGTTGATGTTTACAAACCTCCGCGCGTGGAAGATCCCTCTCGCGAGTATGTCACCACGCTTGCGCAGGGCTTGCCGAATACCAAGCATGTGCTGGAGCTTACTGCCGACAACGGCCGTTCTGTTCCAATAAAGGCCGTTCGTGTTTATCAACCACCGGTGAAGTGAGGGGTATTGAACGGGCAGTTTGTATTCTAGAAACAGCGGGTCCGCGGTTCGCATTGTTAAAATCGATGGAAGATACCAGCTCGAGGTTGATGGGCGGGCGTTTTTCATCAAAGGTGCGGTCGGAAACGTACATTTGGAAAAGCTCGTTGAGGCAGGAGGGAACGCTATTCGCGCCGGCACTGCGGACCTCGATCGCGCGCACTCCTTGGGCCTGAAGGTGCTTGCCGGCTTGCCTTTCGGCAAACCAAGGTGGGGGTTTGACTATACAGATGAAAAGCGGGTTGAAGAACAGCTTCAAAGCGTTTTGCGGTTGGTTAGGCAGTATAAAGATCACCCGGCTCTTCTTATGTGGGCTGTTGGCAATGAGCTTGAAATACATACTACCCCGGAACAGCGCGTGCCTTTATGGCGTGCGGTTAATCGGGCCGCCGAGGCTGTAAAAGCGGAAGACGGCCGCCATCCGGTTATCACCCCGATCGGCGACCTTTACCGCTTTATGCTTCACGAGCTGGACGAGTACTGTCCAGCCCTCGATGCCGTTGGATTGAATTCCTACGCTGATATGCTGACCCTTCCCGAAGATGTTGCCAGAAACGGATGGACCAGGCCCTATGTTGTTACCGAGTTCGGGCCGCGCGGCCACTGGCAGGTGGAGAAGACCGCCTGGGGTATGCCTATAGAGGATACCAGCACTGAAAAGGCGGAGTTTTACCTGAAAGCATACCGCTGTGCCGTGGAAGGTAGGCCTCAGTGCCTTGGGGCTTTCGCTTTCCACTGGGCAAGCCACCACGAAAAGACGCACACCTGGTACGGCATGTTTCTGCCGGACGGCAGTCCAACCGGTGCAGTGGATGTGATGACCTATTTGTGGACCGGGAAGTGGCCGGTGAATCGGTGCCCCCGCATTGGGCCGGGGCGCATAACTGTTGAAGACCACAGCGGCAAACGCACCTGCGGCCCTGCGGTTGTGCGCTCCGGCACGTGCATCCGGTGCACTGTGGACGCCGATGATCCAGATGGAGACCCGTTAACCATCAAATGGGACCTTCGGGTGGATGTTGCGGATAACCCCAACGTCGGCGGCGATAGAGAGGAGCCTGTGCCTCCGATTGAGGGTGCGGTGCTTTCGGTCAGCGGAACTGAGGCCATGGTTCAGCTTCCGCCGGAAAGCGGCAGGTACCGCCTCTTTGTTTATGTGTACGATGATAAAGGCTCTGCCGCCACAGCAAACGTACCGCTTCTGGCGGAGCAGTAGCGGCACGTTTGGAATGCTGTTCTGACTTCGGTTTTGAGGAGCGTTGAAACGCCGAACTCCCGCGCCTCCCAAGGCCAAAACTGTCAGAATGGTTTCCCTGTTACCTCGTCGGTATGCTCACCTTCTGCGCAGAACGGATCACCACAGGACCGATAAGGCCGGACTCCAGCAGTGGCGAATCCTTGGTGTAGAAGCGCCACGTGGTGAAGGTGTACCGCCCGGTCTTGGGACGCGGTTTGCCCTCCACAAGCCACTGCGGCCACCGCGCGAGAGCTGGGCCGTTCCACTCCACATCTGGTGGAAGCTGTTCATCGCCGATGAGGCGGTTCGGCCACAGGTTTGTTACGCGCACTGAAAGCAGGTTTCGGCCGGGCTTGACAATTCCGGTTACATCCAGCCGGAATGGTGCTTTCCACAGAATGCCCAGCTTGCGCCCGTTAAGGGTTACCTCGGCGAAGTTCTTCACACGGCCCAAGTCCAG
>JBMFPP010000413.1:0-2799 GCA_049969055.1 Armatimonadota bacterium
CACTCCACGGCCACCCGGCGCTCCACCAGGGGGCGCACCGGGGGCAGGGCCGGTCGCGAATCCTTTCGGCCACTTCGCGGCGGTGATAAGTTTGCAGATGTTTCAGTTCTTCTTCTATTTTCTTAAGCCCGGCGCGGGTCAGTACAATCTCCTTATCTGTAAGCATCTCTTTTTGCACCCCTTCTAAACAGCAGGGTTTCGCAGGCCTTCACCTGGATAATCGACTGCTGCGTTTTTTCTGACAATCAGTTGCATTCCATGGTTCCACATTTAGCGGCTGTTTACAACGGCTTAGCGGCCGGCTGCGCGTTTAACCCGGTCTATCTGCTCCTGCGTTACCGGCCGCTCGAAACTACGGAAGCCGGCCAGCCTAAATCCGTGTTTTTTAGCCAGTCTCTGCGTTTCTTCCACTTGTTCCACACTCACGTCTTTGCCGAGTGTGAAGTTTTCATACCTCCTCTCAAGCGCCAGCATCATGGTTTCAGACATGCAGGCGTAGGCGGTTTTGGGTGGAAATCCGAAGTCGAACCCGAAATCCGGCTCACCCGGGACTTCAACCACGCCGCCTTCTATAACCAGCACGTCTTGTCGCTCTTTCGCCACCCTGTGCGAAACATCCCGCGGCCTTGCCACGTCGCATACAACACAGCCCGTTTTCAGCCATTTGGGCTGAATTACCACGTCCACAGCGCTTGTAACGGTAATCACTATATCGGCATTACGCAGTCCTTCCTCAACCCCAGAAGTCACTATTAACCTCGATTTAGCCCCCTCGCGAATTTCGCTGAGCGCTTCATGAAGGCGGGCAGGGTTTCGACCCACCAAAGCAAGTTCGGCTACCTCTCGAGCAAGCAGTTTGGCACAGGTTTTTCCGATGGATCCTGCGGCACCAACCACCGCCGCGGAACATTCAGATGGATGAAGCCCCACCATCTCCGCGGCTTTGAGGGCGCCTTCCACGGCTGTGGCCACTGTGTAAGAATTCCCGGTTGTTACGGCAATCGGCAGGTTTTTGGCCACAGTTACGCCGCCGTCCCCCACAACCGAAGTGAACGCACCAAGGCCAAGTATTTTTGCCCCGGCATCTGCGGCCAACATCCCGGCTTCTATAATTTTCTTCCAAACAAACTCCAGCGGGAGAGTCAGCATCTGCCTGGGGGTAAGCGGGCATCCTATGAACCAACCCTCGGCTTCGGCGCCGGTTGCAGAGCGTATCCCCGTGATGTGAGACAGCACCACCGGCGACTTGTACTTCAGCAGGAACTCCACAACGCAGGTTGGCAGGAACTTCGCGATCGGATATTTGCGCGCCACGTCTCTTCTTGCTTCGAGTGGATGAATAATGAAGCCGAATTTTCCTTTCTCCATGTCCTTTTCCTGCTCCAACGGGTTCAATTGAGCACCTCCACGTGCGCACGCCAGTTGAGCTTTTCTGCGAAATCCAAATAATCCGATCTAGTTAGCTCGTCCGGATGCTTTTTCAAAAGAGCTACCAAGACTCCGTCCAAAACGTTTGTGCCAAATGCTCTGCCCTCAAACCGCGGGCTGAGGGTTACCAAAGCCCTCACACCGCGCTTTTGCAGTTCTTTCACATCATCTTCCGTTACGGTGTTGGTTATCACCACTTTGTCCGTTAGATCTTGTGGCAAATGTTTTTGAATAAAGTGAAAATCGCCGGAAATATAGTCCGCCCAGCGGTAGTATCTTTCGTATTTGGATTTTGAATGCTCCTGGGAGGTACCGGTGGGATATCCGAGCTGTTCGGTGCTTGCAAGCGTTATTATCGGCAGGAGCGAAACGGCCAGAATTTTCAGAATTCGGATTGATGGGATTGGGATGGGCACCTCCAGCGCAAACATAAGGTCTCCGAAGATCACTTTTGCTCCCAGGCGGGTCATCGCTTCGGCCATTCCCCAACGGTCGACGCCGCATACGTGCAGAACCCTCCTGCCGCCGAATTTCAGCGGTGTATCTCGGTCCATTTGGTTGATCATTTCCGGCTCCACGTAGCGCTTGATTCCGTATCCATCAGTCACGGGGGTTATCTTGGGTATGCGGGCATACTCCGCGCTGGCGCGGATCAAGTACCGCCTGTCCCCAGCGGAGAGATAAAGGTTTGTGCCGCCCAGGCCGATTGCATCCACCTTTCCGTCCAGCTCTCGCAGAAGAGATTTCAAGCGCGCTGTGTCTCCATCTGTGCCGATTCTTTCTATGCTGAACGGCTCTCCTAAAAACTGGGTTCGCACCGCTTTATTCCGAAGCGACGACCCCAAACTAAGGCTTACAACTCTCTTTATATCGGTCAATTTTCAGCTCATTGAATTTAAGCAACCAGCGCCGGAGACAAAACCCGGCTGTAAACCCCTGTCGACTGCGCCGAGCTTATTGCGTTCACGCGGCGGCGCCTACGGGTTTGAGATTCCTTAAGACCTCGTTCAAAAGTTGTTCCACCTCTGCCAACGTATTTACCTTCATAAAGCTCGCCCGCAGGCCCGAGGCGTGCTTCATACAGCGCAGGTAATGCGCGGCATGGGCGCGAAGCTGGTGAATCCCTATTTTTTCACCTTTTGCAGCCACCATCATTCTGGCATGGCGAATCAGCATGAGAATTCTGTCCTCAGGGGAGGGCTCCTTCAAAGTTTCTCCGCGCAAAAGGTAAGCTTTAACCCGCGTGAATATCCAAGGGTTTCCTATAGCCGCGCGGCCGATCATCACGCCGTCGCAACCGGTTTCTTCGAGCATTCGAGCGGCATCCTCCGGTGTTGCTACATCTCCGTTGCCGAGCACAGGTATACTAAC
>JBMFPP010000414.1:0-2790 GCA_049969055.1 Armatimonadota bacterium
CGGCAAGTATATCCCTGGCCGCGTCGACCATAGCCACCACCCGGTCGGATTTCTCGAAGATGCTCTGAATTATGCGTTTTTGATTCTCTTTTGGTTTTGTAAGCACGGTGTGCAGAGTGGTGACCATCGGCTTTCGAACGCGAGCCATGAAATCAAGCAGATACTCGCCGTCCTCTCCGCCGAATATTCCGTACTCGTGCTGGATGCTGAGAATGCTGACTGAGGATGCGTTCAGCCAGTCGGCCGCTTCGTGGTAAGTTTCCAGCTCATCTTGGCGGATTACGAAGCGCACCCGCCGGCCGTATTGATGAATGGCCCCCTCCTCGTTTATGGCGATGATGCTCATATCTGAGAACGGAGTGAACTTTTGTATAGCATCAACCAAGTCTTTCGTAAAGGTACCAATTCCGCATTCGCGAGGGGGATAAGTGGCCAATGTGCAAACGTCTATTCTGTTCAACAGCTCTCGCAGATAGGGGAAGGCGGAAAGGTCTTCCGGAGCTCTCAATTTAAATCCTCCCTTCCTGAGCTAAAGGTTCCAGTAAAGGAAAAAGGAGAAACCGGGGCTGAAAAAATGCGGATCTAGAAAGTTTCGAGGGCAACCTGCCCAAAACAATTTTACCCCCTTAGCCGGCGCGTGAAACCTAATGTGGATGTGCCAAGTAACTGCGAAGCGCCGCTTCCTTGGTGGAGTTGGCGCTTCGCAGTTGCTGTGCTAAGATAGTTTGCTTCTGTATTCCTCCAAATACATTGCCACAACGGTGCTTGGCACGTCAGCCAGAGTTGCCGCTTTATCCAAAACACGCGCCAGAGCACGCTGGTTCTTTTCGTTTTCTGCGTCTGGACCAACCATAAGGCGGTCCATCTCTTTGGAGATCAGCGGGATGACCTGCCTTAGATATTTGGCCCTGTTCTGCGGAAGCTGTTTGAGCGGCATGCGGGAGTACATTTCGTAAATGGTTTCGGAAAGCGACTCCCAAGATGCCTCCAGCCTAGCTTCGCGGTCGATCTGCGCTTGGCGCGCGTCCTGAGCGGCTTGTGCAATGGCTTCGCGCTTCTTCACCAGTTCCCAGTCTGCCTGCTCCGTACCCTCTATGACGCGAATCTGTATATTCTGGCCAGTGAGCTCGTAGATTATGGTGTTTAGGCGGTGGCGGTTCTCGGAGGAGGTGATGTAACTGCTGAAGTGGATCATAGCCGGGGGAAGCCCCACGATTAAACTGCCGTTTTCGATGGTAATCGGTTTGCTGGCCTCTAGAGCCTGCCAGAGGCTGGTTTGAATGATCCGCTTTTTAGCTATCTCGATAACCTGGTTCCACAAAGCCGACGGATCTATTTCTTTGTTATTTGCAGACATAAGGATATCTCCGGATGGAGCAGAGAATGACCACAAATGCGCCAATCTGTTCGAAGAGTCTGCAAGGAATCGGCTTTTGCCGATCGAGCTGGCAAACTCTTCGTTTCACAGTTTAGGATTCGGTTCGGTTATTGTCAAGCAAATTGACAGCCATTTACTGCTTTCCCACCGGGAAGCATCCTGTGCGTTTACCTTCAACTCCGGGCTGGATGGCAGAGCGAAGAATTCTTGCTAATCCACCGTTTTACCCGAAAACACCAGCTTTCCGAATCTTCCAACCACATGCGGCCATCCGCGCCGGTACGGCGGCG
Organism: Armatimonadota bacterium; assembly: GCA_049969055.1. Classification (GTDB taxonomy): domain Bacteria; phylum Armatimonadota; class DTGP01; order DTGP01; family JBMFPP01; genus JBMFPP01. The sequence goes on from JBMFPP010000414.1 coordinate 1,669, forward strand.
ACCATGCGTAGTGCTGTAGCTCGCCGTTTTTTGGGTCCGGCCTGTCGTAGCGCGTAACAGCCGCACGCCACACACTGCCTTCCTTAGGCGGGCTGATCTGCCACGGAAAACTGCTGAAAGGCACGGCAAGCTCCACTGTCCACATGCCGGCTTTGCGGTCTGCTCGGGCCGCCGCTTTACAGGCTTTCATATCCCAATCCAGAAGGCTGATTGATGGGGCATCTCCGGCTTCGTTCGTTACCTGGTAGGCGTCGAAAAGCACTCCTTTCGGGTTGATTATCACTTCTGCGTAGTGCTTCAAATCGCCGGCGGCATCCAGGAAGACCTCCACTACATCATCGGATGAGTACAAAGGCTCGTCGCGGCGGCGGAACTTGGCCGTGATCTCTTTATCGCGGCATTCAAACGCCACGTAAAGACAGCGGTTATCCCACAGCATTCGACATACGGTAATGTCCGGCGCGTCGGTTCCATCCCACATAAGAAACGGCGAAAGCCTGGGCGTACGCTTCCACGCAGGTTCGCTCAGCCGCCCGTCCACCCGGATCGGCGTTCTTATGCGCATAACGGTGTACTCCGGCAGTGGAACCTGCCCTGCTGTTCCCCACAGGTTGAGCGCGAAAACCGCCACCAAGGCGGCAGTGAGCCCCACAGTGCATCCCTCCCCCAGCGCGGTGTGAAACCGCGCGTCGTCTCACCCGGTTTCAGAGCCCAAGCCGTATATCAAGCGAACTTTGGATCCGTTATGCGCTGTTCGCGCACCACCGTTTTCCTCCGCGAGGAGGCCTTAAGCTCTTCGATGAGCTGGTCGTACGCCTTTCGGTCAACCGGGACATCAACCGGAACCCCGCGTTTGCCGGAAAGGATGATGCCGTTGATCAGCTCCACCGCGTTCAATCCTTCTTCGCCGGGGGTAATCTGCGGTTCGCCGTACAGAATTGCGCGCGCAAAGTTCTGTGTAACCACCCCATGGCCGCTAGGTTTTTCCTCGATTTCCACTTCCACCTCGTTGGCTTTCGGGCTGGCCCACATTTCGGTGCAGGTTCTTGTGAACTCCTTGATGGGGGTTTCAAGCTCCCAGAAGCGCAGTTTGCCGTCTTGTATCATCAACTTGCCTTTGTC
>JBMFPP010000415.1:0-2779 GCA_049969055.1 Armatimonadota bacterium
GAGCAGGCTTCGTGTGGCAGGGGACAGTGGTTTAATTTTGAGCTGGACACAACCGGCCCAACAATCGCTGTGAAGAGAGAAGGGGGATAGAGATTGAGCAAAGAGCGTGGAGAGTACACGTATTCGGAGATAATGGACGCGCCGGAGGCTCTGCAGGCGGCCGTGGGGCATGCGGAAAGCCGCGTGGAGGACGTAAGGCGGCTTTTGGACGACGGGTATGAAGAGGTTGTTTTTGTGGGATGCGGCAGTTCGCTGTACTTGTCGGAGGCAGCCGCCGCATTTTACCGGCATGCGTTGGGGGTAAGCGCCAGAGCGGTGGCTTCATCCGAGATTGTTTTGTATTCCGATGCCTGCTTTCCTGACCGCAGGAAAACCCTTCTGGTGGCTTTCTCTCGTTCTGGGGAAACAAGCGAAACGCTGGCGGCTGTGGGTGCATTTCGACGCCAAAGTTTGGGCAAGGTTGCAGTGGTAACTTGTACACCTGGGAGCCGGTTGGCATTGGAGGCCGACATCGCTTTGGCTGTGCCGGAAGCTGATGAGAGAAGCATGGTTATGACCAAGTCTTTTGCCGGCATGCTAATGGCTGTTGAGTGGGCCGGCGCATCCGCTTTGAAGCCGGAACTTCTGGAGCATCTGCGCGGCGTACCGGAAGCCGCGCGTAGGTCGTTTGCACTCCACGAGGAGGCGGTTCGATGCATAGCCCAGCGGAAGGAGCTTATCCGCTTTGCGTTCCTTGGGGCGGGTCCCAACTACGGAGTTGCCTGCGAAGGTATGTTGAAGATGACGGAGATGGCTCGGATTCCGTCAAATGCGTTCCATCCATTCGAGTTTAGGCACGGGCCAAAGGCGGCTGTGGATTCATCCACTGCTGTTGTCCTTTTGGCTTCAGATGCAGGGCGCGCCTGGGAGGTCGACTTGGCGTCTGAGCTTTCTGCCCTCTCTGCGGTTGGAATTGCGCTTGCGCCGAGCGGCACTCCGGAGTTTACATGGGATTGGGTTTTAGAGGTTGGTGCCGGCGTTCACGAGGCTGTGCGGCCGCTGGTTTACGTTTTACTGCTTGATTTGCTCGGATATTATAAGGCGATGGAGCTGGGGCTGGACCCGGATGCGCCGTCTAATCTGAGCAGGTCCGTTTTGTTGGAGGGTATGGGAACTTGAATCGGGATGTTGTTGTTGTAGGCGAAGCGAACCCGGATTTGCTGGCAAGCGGAATTCAAGAGATGCCGCGCCTCGGCACCGAGGTGCTTTGCGAGCGGTTTGAGATATCGCTTGGCGGCTCCAGTGCATTGGCCGCGGCCGGAATGGCAAGATTGGGTCTGGATGTCGCCTTTGTGTCGAAGGTTGGCGGTGATCTTTTCGGCCGTTTTGTGTTGGAGGAGCTTGGGAGTAAAGGTGTGGATGCAAGCAGGGTCATAGTCGATCCCTCGATGCGGACCGGCGTGAGCATTATTCTTTCACTGCCTCGAGACCGCGGCATCGTTACTTTCCAGGGCACAATGTCTGCGTTGAGCATAGAAGAGATCGACATTGATTTTGTAACGAGTTTTCGCCATCTTCACGTTTCTTCTTTCTTCCTGCAGGAAGCGCTTCAGCCGTTTTTGCCCTGGTTGTTTCAAAGGGCGCGTGAGGTTGGGATGACAACATCTCTCGATACCGGTTGGGATCCAAAAGAAAAATGGAACGGGGTTTTGCGCCAGGTTCTTGAATACGTAGATGTTTTTCTTCCCAACGAGCTTGAGGCCACCGCTGTAGCTGGTGCGGGTGATGTTGAATCGGCTCTTGGGGTACTGGCGAAGATGGTGCCCGGCATTGTTGCCGTGAAACTGGGCGAGAAAGGAGCGGTTGCTGTCTGTGGGGGAGAGGTTGTTCGCCACAGCGGCTACAAGGTGCCCGTGGTTGATACCACCGGAGCTGGGGATTGCTTCAACGCGGGCTTCCTTTACGGCTTCTTACGCGGCGAGAGTTTGTACCAATGTCTGTCGTTGGGTTGTGCGTGCGGTGCCCTCTCCGTTACAGCCGTTGGCGGAGCCTCTGCTCAACCGACTTTGGACGAGGCTCGCCGCCTAATTCAGCAGTGCCGGGAGGCTTAGCAAACTGTTTGCCGGCTCCACTGCGGTTCTTGTGCGTTTCGGCGGAACCGCCAAACCGCATTAGTAGCGAGGGCGCCGGTTCGCTTTGGTCGGAGGAGGATAAGTTTGCGGTCTTCCACTTTTATCTCTTTCACCTCTTCGGGAACAGAGTAAACAATCTCCCGGCCTCCCAGCCTGCTTTCCAAAACGTCTGCCAGCGCAAAAGCCGGCAGTGCTATGCGCCCAATCCGCAGTGAAAACGGCTCGAATACCAGCTCGCCTTTCTGATTTGCTGAAAGGGCGCCAGATGCAAGCACCTTAACTGTTCGGCCTTTGAAGTCAACCAAAGAAGAAAGGACAACTTGGTTGCGCCGGAATCTCACGCGTGCATGCAGGATGTTTTTCTCATGCATCTTTCGTAGGGCGCCCTCATCGGCGGCCAAAAAGGCGTTGATATCGTCTTCCGAAAGCACTAAGCGGATGGGAACTTCCGGTTGGTTTTTCCCGGTTTTAGCGCAGGACAGCTGTTCTACAGCATGTCGAACGCTTTGACTGTGCTTCTGCAGTTCATCTTGCGGCATGTATACTGTTGGATCCGGCTCCGGCGGGATAGAAAGCGCCAGCACAAGGACGAGCGCTCCGGCGGCGATCGCCAGAGCGCTCATCCACAGAAAAGCTCTCAGGATTTTTCGCATTCGACAAATGTTTTG
>JBMFPP010000416.1:0-2778 GCA_049969055.1 Armatimonadota bacterium
AACTGCGTATAGCAAAAGCCGCACATCCGCGGATGGCGCAGAAGGGTCTCCGTAAGCGCGCGGTATCTGGCCAGAAACTCGGCCTCGCTGTTGGGACGCTGACCGTAGCCCCAGCCTTTTTCATCCTTCTGCCCCGGATTCCACCAAATACCTCCATATTCACTCACCCAGTACGGCTGACCTCGATAAGGCGCATCATGCTGAGGGTTGTTCCTGAAGGGTTCGCCGCCCTCGGCGAACGGAGCATAGCGCACCCTGAAAGTTTCTGGGTTCTGATCGTAATCGTGCACATCGTACAAATCCGTCTCCACGTGCACGTAACCGCTTGTATCTATGCACGGACGCGTGGGGTCCATCGCCTTTGTAAGGCGGTATACAGTTCGAAGCGTTTCCGGCCCCTCCGGCCCTGTTTCGTTAAACGGGCACCATCCAACGACCGACGGATGGCTGTAGTCGCGGTTAAGCACCGCAATCCATTCCTGGATGAAGCAGTTTACTCCTGCGTAGTCTCTCAAACCCAACCCCCACGAAGGCATCTCACCCCAAACCAAATACCCGAGCTTATCTGCCCAATACAGAAATCTCTGCTCAAACACCTTCTGGTGCAGCCTCGCTCCGTTGAACCCCATCGCCTTCGAAAGCTCTATGTCGCGCCGCAGGGCATCGTCAGACGGCGCGGTGTACACGCCGTCGGGATAGAACCCCTGGTCCAGCACCAGGCGCTGGAAAAGCGGCACTCCGTTCAGCTTGAGTGCGGGACCGTCCCAGTTAAGCGATCTAAGCCCGAAGTAGCTCCGCACCGAGTCCACAACGTTGCCAGATCGATCCAAAAGCTCGACGTGCAGATCGTACAAAAATGGATCTTGCGGAGACCAAGGCCGCACCTCCGAAACCTGTATCTGGAAAACCGCAGATCTGCCGCTTAGCACGGCCTCCGTGCCTCCCACCGCTTCGCCGTTTGCAGAGGCAGTGGCTCTCACGCGGTACTCCGGCGCAAAACCGCTTATTAGGACCTCCACAACAGCGGCTCCGGTGTCCATCTGCGGCGTTATGCGCAGATTATCAATGTAAACAGCCGGAACAGGTTCCAGCCACACCGTTTGCCATATGCCGGTGGTTCTTGTGTACATGCACCCGTATGAATAAAACCTTTCGCTCTGCTTCCCGGATGCCTGAGACGGCGAGCGGGTATTGTCTTCCGCGCATATGGTAAGCGAATTTCGGCCTTTGCCGAGAAAATCGGTTATATCCACCGCAAAAGGGGTGTAGCCTCCAGAGTGAGTTCCCGCGCATCTGCCGTTCACGTAAACCGTGCTGTGAAAATCGCACGCTCCAACGTGCAAAAGTATCCGCCGGTTTGCCCACTCCTCGGGTATTGAGAGATCCCTCTGGTACCAAACCGCCGCCATGAAGTCGCGGTAACCAATTCCCGAAAGTTGGCTCTCAGGGCAGAACGGCACCAATATCCTTTCTTTTAGGTGCTCTGAATGCTGGAGACCGCGTTCCTTGCCGGAACAACCGTGGTCAATTTCAAACTCCCACTCTCCATTGAGGTTCAGCCAATCTTTGCGCACCATCTGCGGCCTTGGATACTCAGGCCTTGGTATATCCGATCTCACTAAGAATCTCCTCCCTAACAGCTAGCCTTTCAGAGCTTCAAAGCTTCCGCCCCTGTTTTCTACGCCGAGAGCCGATAACCTTTGATTGCAAGCAGTCCACCAACACCCATAGCTTTTCAAAGTTCTGCCGCGGAACCGATGGGTACCCTTGTCGGAGAGGCAGATCATCTTCCGCTTATAAGAGATGGGTAAAGGCAAGTTCAAAACTCGGCAAGCGTTCTGCAGGTGAAGCCAATTCTCAACGTTCACCCCCTCTGTTGGTTTTGATTTCGTTCTCATCAAATGCTTTCTTTTGATTCTTTGAAAAGCCCTAATTCCTGTAGGCCAACCTTGTAAAAATGAAGCCTTTTGTGTATCATTTTCTTCGGAAAACGCATAGAAACCGCGCACTACTGTGCGGGGCTCGAACCTGTAGGCCGCCGGGGATTGAGGCGGCTCTGCTGAGAGGTGAGGGTCTATGAAAAGCAAGAAGGGGTTTACCTTAATTGAACTGTTGGTTGTGATCGCTATTATCGCCATTTTGGCGGCGATCCTCTTCCCAGTGTTCGCCCAGGCCCGCGAGAAAGCAAGAGCTACCGCATGCCTCTCCAACATGAAGCAGATAGGCCATGCATTGATTCAGTACATAGGGGACTGGGATGACACCTTCCCATTCAACAGATTCCCGTGGCCTGATCCCTCCAAGGCCAACTTTACCACGGGTAACTTCCACGGAAGCCGCTATACTTGGCGGCGTGCCATTGCCCGCTACATGAAGAACTACAGCGCTTGGCAGTGCCCGTCCAACCAGTGGGCCAATCTGAAGTACGGCGGTGTAGGCGAGGTTGGGTCCAACTATATTGGAGATGAAAGCAACTCTTGGCCTGCGTATGCGGCAGAAGGCTTGATTATGAACTCTTATGCATACAACGGCGGCTTCTTCCACGAGGGTTCAACTGTAAGTTCCGATATGACGAGGCCGCCGGAGCCGCTGATGAGGCCGCGGGAGCTTTCGGAGATCAAAGATCCTGCCAGCTTGATCTGCATTCTCGAAAGCCGTGCTTCCTTCCCGGACCTGGGTTACTGGATGTTGGCCGGCGATATGGAGGCGGGAAAGGGCTGGTTCCAAAGCCACCAGAAGGGGTGCAACTGGATCTTCTCCGACGGCCATGCCAAGTGG
>JBMFPP010000417.1:0-2770 GCA_049969055.1 Armatimonadota bacterium
AGCTGCTTCAGCGTTGCAACATCTTTCTCCTCGATAGCGCGGGCTATCACCGAAACCGAACGGACCAGCGCCGCCGCGGCGCGCATCGGCCCGATGTCTCCAACCGAAAGAAGCTTCTCGAAGAACTCGCGCTCAACCTCGCGCTTGAATCCTATCAATATGGGCCTCGGCTGGCGCTCGGCCGCATAATAGTAAGTGACAAACTCGATCGGGTCGCCCTCCTGGACGTGTTTGTAGGCCTCCCGAACGAACGGCGGGACTAGTATTTCGTAGCCAACGCCGCCAACGTCCACCACCATTCGGTCCTCATCTTTGCGGTACAGAATTCCTCGGATGTGACTTATCAAGGTGCGACCCCTCCGGCAGAACGAGACGCCAAGATTGTCAAGTTTCCGTGGCAAATAGCTGCGGCCAGAGCATCGGCAACGTCGCTGGGTTTGGGAACGCGCGAAAGATCCAGCCGCGCTTGAATCATACGCTGTACCTGCTGTTTGCTGGCGGTTCCACTCCCGGTTATTACGCTCTTAATATGGGTTGCGGAGTAGCTGTAAACCGGCACCCCGCATTTGGCCGCCGCAAGGCAGAGAACACCCCTGGCATGACCCATAAGTATGGCTGTTTTCGGATACTCGTAGTGGGAGTAAATCTCTTCAAGCGCCACGGCGTCCGGCCGGTATTCGGTAAAAACCTCTGTAATGCCGTCGTAAAGGGCCAAGAGCCTTTGTTCAAGCGGCAGAGAGGGATCACTGCGCACCACGCCGGCTTCAACCAACCGTACGTCCGAGGAGCAGAACTCCACGACACCATAACCCGTGGTTATCAACCCCGGATCCACCCCCAAAATCCGCATTGGAGAAACACTCCTCGGACAAGAAGCTTTGACGTTCAGTCAGTGACTGGTTGTCTATCAAAGCTTCTTGAAAGTCACAAAGTTTAAGCCGCAACCCAGACGAGGCGCGGCTTCGTTGTTTAAAAGCCGCTTCCCTACGCCGGTACTAACCGGATCAGGTTCCAAGGGTCTTTCTCAGCCCGCGCAAGGCGAGCACCCCCAGCGGCAAACCTCTTACACTCACAGTGTAGCAGTTGTGAACCCCACTGTCAAACATTTAAAGAGCGTAAGCCCCAATGTCAGCGACGGAAGCCACTGCCGCCTCGACTTGCTGATGCAAATAGATTACTCACGCTATCTCTGAAAAGCGGAGGTGTAGGTGTGCGAAAACCATGGTCCGATAATGTATATTTTCATGAGTTAATGCCAGCAAACTTTTCTCTGCCAGCAAAAAGCTTCGGTCAACCACGGATCGAGAGCTTCTCTCAATTTGCAACCTCCCCTTGGGTCCCAAGATCCACTCTGTCGAACTCCCTAAAGAGCACATTGGGATGCAGACAGTTATTGAAGGCCTGCGCAAAATCCAGCTGGCTTAACCCCTGCAGAATTCTGTTTGCCTCGTTCACTTTGCGGTTGTAGACAGACACATTCCACCTGTAGCGCTGCACAAGCGCGTTGTACTGATCGACCAGCAAGTTGTAAGAGCTAATGTCGTCGGCAAATGCTTCGATCTCCAGAGAATCCAAATCTGACCGCATCGAATCCAAATCTGACTGCATCTGCTGAATGGCCGCTTCATCCACTGCTATTTTCGATCCCAGTTCTAGAAGGATTGAGTCGATCTGTTTTATTTTCCGCAAGCCTTGGGCAGTGCTTTGAAGGAGCTCCAAAAGGCTGTGGAAAGGCCCAGAGTAACCGCTGGCATTAAGCCACCTTCTGATCTGATACTCATCTAACACGCTTGCAAGCTTGCTAATCTCATTTTCGGAAATCTGATTTTTATTTTCGAGCTCGCCAATAATTCGAACGCCGGACTCTAGAACCTGAGCGTTAAAGCTTGCTGCCGCTATAAAGCCAATTTCATTTTCCAAAGCTTGCAAAAACTTTCTGCGCTCACCCTCCGAATATGAGAGCATCTCCTCCTTTGCCAGCCTAACACAGCTCTGCGCTTCTGGCAGTTTATCACGGATCGTCTTACAAAACTCGCTGATCACATTTTCCTCAAGCTTTGAATAGTACATCTTGTAGACGTAGACCACCCGGTTCTGTTCATGAGTGGGCTCAAATGGAAGGCGTTGTTTGAGGTATTCCGAAAGCTTGTGGATTGCTTCCTCGGTTTCTTTTCTCAGCCCAATCAGCTTTGCAAGATTTTGCGAATTTCCAACCACCGAGGCAGTTTCTCCCCCCACATACTGCTCTGACCCACGGGAGAGCGCGACCACCAACCCGACCAAAAGAGTTAAGAGGGCGATATTGGCAAATATTACGGCAACCCTCTGAACTGCAGCTGCGTTAGGCCTGCAGTCCTGTACAAAAGGCCTAATTTGTTCGAGTAAAGCCTCTAAGTCCGCATTCGGCTGAAGCTTAACGCTGAGCTGTCCCGCATCGAATGCTTCGGAATACCGACCCTGACAGTAAAGTTGGCAACAAACCGAAGCCAAGAGTGCCGCGTTGGTTTCTTTCGGCTGAATGCCACCAATAGAGTTCCTCACCAATGCCTCAATGGAAAAAATAACGCCCCAGGGGAAGCCCCACCATCCCAACAGGCACACCTCCAGATTGAATAGAACACTGTACTTGAGCCGGCACCTTGAGCACAGAACTCCTCCCCACCCTCTCCGAAAAGTTACAACCAGAAGGCTGACAACCCAAAGAAAGATTGTGGCCCTCAAGCTGGAATCTAACCTTCCGCACCGCTCGCACCTGTATTCGGGGATGTAA
>JBMFPP010000418.1:0-2741 GCA_049969055.1 Armatimonadota bacterium
CCATGGATCCGCCGTACACGCTCAAGGTTGTGCGGCCTTCTGGTGCATTGTAAGGGACCTTAAGCTCCAGCGTGCGAACAAACGGCTCGCCTTTCCACGGGCGCAGTACCACACCAACTTTCACGGTTTCGCCGGGCTCCACCCGGTCTTTGTCAAGGTATATGCGCTCCACGCGGATGGTTTTGCGCCCCGGGTAAAGCTCAACGTCCAGCTTAACGCTTTTTACGGGAACGGGGCCGAAGGCGTTGCGGTAGAGCCGCAGCAGTAGTTCAGCCAGGTCGTCGGTGGCCGCGGTATCAAGGAACAAGGATGCGAAGTACAGGTTTTCGCGCGTGATCGAGGGGAAGCCCTCCGCAGAAACCTCCATCCGCACCTTCGCCATGCAGTCTCCGGCAAAGCTGTGCATGCGGTAAACGGCTTCTCCGGCACCGAGAATCACGTACAGCGGCGTGAGGAGTGGATGGCTCACCGTTCGAAGGTTAAAAGTTTTGGAGCGGCCGGTTGTGGTATCACGCACGTTCACTGTTACAGGTATCAGGTTTGGCATCTTGCCGATGACGCCGGCGACGGACCAAGGTCTATCCCTGGTTATGGTGCCGATTACCCGCCCCGGAGAGGAAAGCTTCACGCTCCTCTGCATGCCGGCGAATACGTCGTGCACCACGGCAGACATCATCGGGAACTCAACAGCTCCCAGCTGTAAGCCCTCTATCATATCTAGGGGATGGCCGAAGAGAAGCACATGATCGCCTTTGCGGTAAGTTACCGTACCAACGGCCACTACATTAATATCTCCGATCACCACTCCAACCCCAACGGCAGACCCGGGTCGTATATCAGCGCCGCTTGGGGCCGGAACACTGCCGGATCCAGGCCCAACCATGAACTGCGTGCCGAGCGGACCAAACTCCTCTTGAAGCTTATTGAGAAAGCGCGTGCTGAGGCCGCTAACAAAGAACGGGGTGAGCAGATTGCAAACCCCAGAGGCCCTTGGCGTTGGAAGCAGGCTTTTAACCACGGCAAGCGAAGATGCGGGACCGTTCTCCGTTTGCGGCCAACCGGTGGCCATCATTGGTTTGTCCGGCAGGTTGGGATCGAAGGCGTCGAACATGTCTTCGATGGGAGTTACAAGTGCAATCGGTTCTTTTGGAAAAAGAAAGCCCATCGAGACTGCGCCCACAATTTTGCCGTTGATGTATACCGGACTGCCGCTCATCCCGGCGATGATGTTTGCTCCTCGCTCGGTTATGGGGCCGCCGCTCATTCTCACCAAGATGAGATCGCGGCCGTTGGCCATGTTGCTGTTCTTAAGTACGTCGATTACTTCAACTTCGAAGCGGTCTATCTTCGTGCCTTTAAAGACGGTTAGGCCGTATCCTTTCATGCCGGGGCGGATTTGGGAAACCGGCAGATACTCGTTTGGATCCGGTTTTACAGGCGGGGAGGATGACGCAAAGGCGTTTGCAGCCACTGTTGCGGCCACCAAAAAACTTATAAGAACCGCGCGACCAGAAAGCATCCGACTCCCTCCACGGAAGGCAGGCAAACCGCTTGCCGCCTTTTTAGCTTCGGCAAACAGCTTGCAACGGGATATAAGAAAAAGGGACGGTCTGCGCGAGGGCACCCGTCCCCAGCCATGGAGGATTATAACATCCGTGTGTTTGGGCGTCAATATAACGCGAGGCGGGAAAAGTTGGGAAACGGAAGATGTACCTTGGGGAAGCCGAGACAGGTCCGCTTCCTCGTCTGCTCTCTCGCAGTTGTAAAGTTGCCTCATTTTAAGATAAAACAGTTCTGGCCTTCCCACGCCTACAGGTCGCGGTGTGTTAGCAGTTGGTGGAGAGTGCGTAGTAATAATGGAATACATTGAAGTTTTATCTGATATGGAACCGTGCGCCCCGTTCCTTCGCCTAACAATTTGCAAGGCGCGGCTTTGAATGAATTTCGGTGACTATGTCCTTTCAACTCAGGGGGAACGGGGTGAGAGCTGACGAACAAGCGCTGTTAAACCAGGTGAAGCGCGGTAATGTTCAGGCGTTTTCAGCCTTGGTGGACATGTACCGCGAGAGGGTGCTTCGTTTGGCCTTTCACCTGGTTGGCAGTTACGAAGACGCCGAAGATGTAGCTCAGGAGACTTTTGTGCGTGCTTACTACTCAATGGGCAAATACGATCCAAACAGGCCTTTTGCTCCGTGGATATACCGAATTGCCACCAATCTGTGCATGGATACTCTGCGCCGACGGAAAGCGCGGCCACAGCACGTTGAACTTCCCCTGCATGTAGAGCTTTTTAACAGCGAGGAGGAAAAAGAGTCGCCCGAGGAGCTTATTCTGCGCAGTGAGACCCGCTCCCAAGTGCTGGATGCTATACAGGAGCTTCCGGAAAACTACAGGGCCGTTCTGGTCCTGCGCTATTTCGAAGATCTCCCTTACTCGGATATCGCCCAGATACTTGGTATATCCGAAGCAAACGTCCAAATGCGTCTCTCCAGGGCCAGACAGCGTCTGCGAGAGCGGTTGAAGAACATAGCCCGGGAGTGTTCGCCATGAACTGCAGGGCTGTGCGCAGTCTTCTATCGGCTTACATAGACGGAGAGCTTACCGCCGCCCAAGCGGCCGGTGTGGAGGCGCATTTGGCCCGGTGTAGCGAGTGCCAAGGGATGCTGATAGAGTTGAAATCCCAGGATCTGGTGCTCCGCGCGGTTCTTACAAAGCGAATTGCGGACTCCTCGCTTCTCACC
>JBMFPP010000419.1:0-2738 GCA_049969055.1 Armatimonadota bacterium
AAGTCTGGCAACATTCGCAATTTCGAACTTGCGGCCGCAGGTGCGCGGGAAGGCTATTCCGGTCCGCTTTTCATGGATTCCGATCTTTATAAGGTGGTTGAAGCCGCATCTTACTCTCTGGCTACGCATCCGGATCCACAGCTTGAGAGGCGCTTGGACGAAATCATCGCCAAAATAGCCGCGGCCCAAATGCCGGACGGCTACCTGAATACCTACTTCCAAGTGGTTGAACCCAACAAACGGTGGACCAACCTCCGCGATGCACACGAGCTTTACTGCGCCGGCCATTTGTTCGAGGCCGCCGTTGCGCATTACCAGGCTACAGGCAAAAAAACCCTCTTGAACGTAGCCACCCGCTTTGCGGACTACATCGATTCTGTTTTCGGCGACGGTCCCGGTAAGCGGATGGGTTATCCGGGGCATCCAGAGATCGAGCTAGCGCTTGTCAAGCTTTGGCGCGCCACCGGTGAAAAGAGATACTTCAACCTGGCTCGATTTTTCATCGAGAACCGCGGCCGCAAATTCTTTGCCCAGGAACACGGAACACCGCTGGATCAGTACGATGGTTCGTACTGGCAGGACAACGTCCCCATACGAGAGCACAATGCGATCGTGGGTCACGCTGTGCGCGCCGGTTACCTCCTCTCCGGCGTGGTAGATGTGGCCAGGGAAACCGGTGACGAAGGCCTGCTTGCTATGGTTGACAGGGTTTGGAAAAACACCACCCAGAAGCGTATGTACGTAACCGGCGGCATAGGGCCGTCCGCTCACAATGAGGGCTTCACCGAAGACTACGATCTGCCAAATCTAACCGCCTACCAGGAAACCTGCGCTTCGGTGGCGATGATACTGTGGAACCACCGTTTGAACCTGCTGTACGGTGATGCCAAGTACGCCGACATAATGGAGCTGGCCCTCTACAACGGGTTCCTGGCTGGCGTTTCTTTGGATGGAAAGCGCTTCTTCTACGTGAACCCGCTGGCCAGCAACGGCAACCACCACAGGTCGGAGTGGTTTGGCTGCGCCTGCTGTCCACCGAACGTGATGCGGATTTTGGCTTCGCTTGGCGGCTATGCTTACGCAGTGTCGCCGGATGCTGTATGGGTGAACCTTTACATCCAAGGGAGCGTTAAAACCTCTGTGGCCGGTAAGGATGTGTCGCTTCGGGTAACAACCGACTACCCTTGGGACGGAAAGGTGCGCATCGAGGTGCAAGAAGTTTTGACAAACCAACAGCAGTTAATTGAACGTCAAAACTTCTTGGATGTGGAGCCCAAAACCCGCTTCGGCATTCGACTGCGTATTCCGGGCTGGTGCCACGGCGCTAAGGTAAACGGCAAGCGGTTGGCTTCTCAAAAAATAGAGCGCGGGTATTTGGTTTTGGATAGAGAGTGGAGCCGCGGCGATGTTATAGATTTAGACCTTCCAATGCCGGTGCGGCGCGTGGAATGCCATCCGGCGGTTAAAGAGAACCAAGGCCATGTAGCCCTCCAGCGCGGTCCAATTGTGTACTGCCTGGAGGCTTGCGACCAGGTTGCGCCGGTTCACGCTATTGCCGTCCCGCCGGATGCAGAGCTGAAGCCCGAGAGGGTGCCCAACTTTCAAGAAGTTTTGGCAAACCAACATGGACTGATTGAACGCCAAAACTTCTTGCAAGAAGTTTTGGCAAACCAACAGCAGTTAATTGAACGCCAAAACTTCTTGGTGGTGCTGAAGGGCATGGGTGCAGTTGCCCCCGATGAGAGCTGGCGCGGCAAACTGTACCGCACTGCCCTGCCGCCGAAGCGCGTTCCCATAACGGCGATTCCGTACTACGCGTGGGACAACCGTGAACCCGGGCCGATGAAGGTTTGGATTCCCCAGATACCGCCTCAGCCAAGCGTTGTTGGTCCCGAGGGCGAGGCCAAGGTTTCTGTTTCGTTCCAGAGCTCCAACTGCCAGCCGTGGGGCATAAACGACGGTTTGGAGCCGAAAAGCTCCAGAGAACAGCCGCCGGCACTGTGCCACTGGTGGCCGCACAAGGGTACTGTGGAGTGGGCGCAGTACACTTGGGAGAAGCCGATCACGGTGCGCGGTGCCAGGGTTTACTGGTTTGATGATACAGGGCGCGGGGAATGCCGCCTGCCTGCATCTTGGCACATAGAGTATCTGGAGGGCGGTGGGTGGAAGCCGGTGGAGCAGGCAAGTGGATATCCCGTGCAGTTGGACCGCTGGTGCGAGGTGAGCTTTGCGCCGGTCACCACCACAGCACTGCGGTTGGTGGTGCAGATGCAGTCCGGCTGGGCCGCCGGTGTGCACGAATGGCAGGTGTTGGCGGAGGAGGAGTAACGCGCAGTAGGCAGCAAACTAAGCTGAAAGCTCAGCCCTTGTGAGTATGGAGTCCGTAAACGCGTCTTTGCGCAGGTGTACTGCAACGTACTCGTTAAATCAAATTTGCAGGAGGGGCGGCTGTAAAGCGCAAAAACAGCGCAGGGTTTGATAGCGAGAGAATACGCGTTAGACTGCGGCCGCGTTCTTCTGCACGGGTCGGAAACGGATGATTTTTGGGTTCTGTCGGGGGCGAGACAAACTGCTGGAGCCGCCCGAAGATACGTTGAAGAGAAAAATATTCGAAGAACGGAGAACAGGGTTGGGAAACGAGGGGAAGGTACAAACACGCATGGTACAGAACACCTTCAAGAAGTTTTGACGTTCACTCAGTCCGTATCGTTTTGCCGAGTTCAATTAGTTTTTGTTGG
>JBMFPP010000420.1:0-2731 GCA_049969055.1 Armatimonadota bacterium
CGACTCAACTTCCGCGGGGATACTCGTGTTCCAGGATGATAGGTTTGTTTATGCCAACCGAGCTGTGGAGCTGATCGCCGGATATCCCCTGGAAGAAATCATCGGGAAGCAGTTTTGGATGTTTGCGCATCCGGAGCACCGCGATTTAATCCGCGAGAGAGGCCTTGCCAGACAGCGCGGCGAGAAGCTTCCCAACCGCTACGAGTTTAAAATCCTTACAAAGTTCGGCGAAGAGAAATGGGTCGATACTGCCGCGGTTTTGACCGAGTGGAAAGGTAAACCCGCCGTTGTGGCAACCATCTTCGATATTACAGAGCGCAAAAGGGCTGAGGAGGATCTCAGGGAAAGCGAGAGGCGGTTTGCTGAACTGTTTGACAATGCAAGCGATGTGGTTTATGTTCACGACCTAGACGGCAACATCCTGGCCCTCAATCGTGCCGGAGAAATAATCACCGGATACAGCAGAGAAGAAGCCCTTACAATGAACATAAGCCAAGTTGTTGCTCCCGAGTACCTGCAAACGGTTCGGGAAATGGTGGATGCAAAACTGCGCGGCCAGCCCAGAACAACCTACGAAGTCCAGCTTATAAAGAAAGACGGCACCCGAATCTTTGTTGAGATCAGCTCCCAGATAATCTACCAAAACGGCAAACCTTTCGCTGTAGAGGGAGTTGCGCGCGACGTAACCGAGCGCAAAAAGATAGAAGCAGAGCGGGACAGGCTCATCATGGCCCTGGAGCACTCTGCAGACGCAATAGTTATAACGGACGCAGATGCCAACATCCAATACGTAAACCCGGCTTTCGAGCGGATAACGGGGTACTCACGCGAGGAAGTTTTGGGAAAAAATCCAAGGATTTTGAAAAGCGGCAAGCACGGCCCGGAGTTCTACAAGGGTATGTGGGATACCATCTCGCGTGGTGATGTGTGGACAGGGCGCATCACCAACCGCAAAAAGGACGGCAGTTTGTACATGGAGCGCTGTACAATATCCTCGGTGCGCGACAGCTCCGGCCAAATTGTGAATTATGTTGCCGTTAAGCGCGACATCACCGAAAGGGTTGCGTTGGAAGAGAGGCTCCGGCAGTCTCAGAAGATGGAAGCGGTGGGCCAGCTGGCCGGCGGCGTTGCCCATGACTTTAACAATATCTTAACAGCAATAAGCGGCTACAGCGACCTGCTTTTGAGAAACCTGAAAGACGGAGACCCAAAGCGCACGTACGCCGCGGAGATAAAAAAGGCTTCCGAGCGTGCGGCGGCCCTAACTCAACAGCTTTTGGCGTTCAGCCGGCGCCAGGTAATATCTCCCAAAGTTGTCAACCTCAACAACGTTGTTAAAGATATGGCGAGAATGCTGGAGCGAATCATCGGCGAAAACATCGATTTGGTCACCCTGCTCAGTGAGGACCTGTGGAACGTTAAGGTTGATCCCAGCCAAATAGAGCAGGTTATCATGAACCTGTCGGTGAACGCAAAAGACGCCATGCCCAACGGTGGAAAACTCATTATCGAAACGGCCAATGTACACCTCGACGAGGAATACGCCAAAATCCACGCACCTCTACAGCCTGGCCCCTACGTGATGCTGGCAGTTACCGATACCGGATGCGGCATGGACGCCGAAACCTTGTCCCACGTATTCGAGCCGTTCTTCACCACAAAAGAGAAGGGCAAGGGTACCGGCCTCGGCTTGGCAACCGTTTACGGCATTGTGAAGCAGAGCGACGGCTACATTTGGGTTTACAGCGAACCGGGAAAGGGTACCACCTTCAAAATATACTTTCCTCCGGTTTGGGAGGAGCTTTCGGAGGAAGATACTTCGGAGCACCCCGTAAGCGATCTAACCGGCAAAGAAACGATTCTGCTTGTGGAGGACGAAACCTCGGTTCGACAGCTTTTGAAGAACGTGCTGGAGATGCACGGATACAAGGTGCTGGATGCCGGAAACGGCGAAGACGCTCTCGCGGCGGCTGACGAATACGAGGGAGATATCCATCTTTTGATCACGGACGTGGTTATGCCGGGTATGGGCGGGCCAGCGCTGTCTGAAAAGCTCCTGCAGACAAGGCCCAATATGAAGGTGATCTATATGTCCGGCTATACCAACGATGCACTACTGCACCGCGGCGACCTAAAAGAGGGCACCGTGTATCTGCAGAAACCTTTTCCCCTAACCTCTTTGGCTGAAAAAGCCAGGGAAATTCTAAACGGCTCTGGCGAAAGCGCATGAATCCCATCGAGTTGGGAAACTGCAAAATTTATACAGGCACCTGCAGTTGGAGAGATCATACCGATTTCTACCCCGAAGGAATGCCCGACAGCCAGAAAATCGTTTTTTATTCTCAGCACTTTCCGTTTGTGGAGGTGGACTCCAGCTATTACCACATGCCCTCTCACCGCAACTCCGAGCTGTGGGCAAAGCGCACCCCTGAAGGCTTTAAGTTCGGATTTAAGGCATACCGAGTGATGACCCTTCACGGCCGGCACGAAGACGGCAAGCGGATTGAAGAACTGCCAACCCGGGAGATGTTTGCAGAGTTTGCAAAGGCCCTGGAGCCGCTGAAAGAATCCGGAAAGCTTGCTTACGTGCTGTTTCAGTTTCCCCCGTGGTTTACACCCTGGAGAAGATCCGAAAGCGACCTGGATCCCTACAGCTACATAGCCAACTGCGCGGACTGGATGGGAGACCTGCCGATCGCCGTGGAGTTCAGAAACGGCTATTGGCTTCAGG
>JBMFPP010000421.1:0-2709 GCA_049969055.1 Armatimonadota bacterium
GTTGGTGGATTTCAGTATGGATTCCGGCGGCCACCGCACCGAACTGCGTGCGGTTTTCACCCGGCGGTATGTTAAGTGCCGGTTTGCTTCCGGCGGCGCCGTTACCCAAAAGCTGATTCCAATCCCCAAAGGCGCTAATCTCATACTGGATCCGTCGATGATGTTGGCGCGCGCGGTGAAGCCGGGCAAAAAACTGCGCTTTCATTACCTGAATACCGTAAGCGTGACCATTGAATCCGGTGTGGCGGAGGTACTGCGCAGAGAACCGGTAACGGTGGGAGGCGTTACCTACAACGCTTTGGTGGTGAAAACCACCATGCCGATGGGTACAATCATCCACTGGCAGGATGACCGCGGAGAGCTTCTGCGCGCCGAGGCCATGATGGGCATCACCATGGTTAAAGAGACAAAAGAGCAGGCGCTGTCTCTGCCGGATATGAAGTACGCTCCTCCCGCAGATATTGCGGCGGCAATAGCGGTGAAATCCGAAACTCCAATTGAGGAGCCGCGGAAGGTGCGGATGCTGAAACTGCGCATGGCCGCTCCGGAGGAAATTCCGCTGGTTGCAGATGGCCGCCAGACCTTCGTTCCGGTTCAAAGCCAAAACGGTTTGAAAGCCGTGGAGCTGACTATAACCGCCAAAGACATTGATGCGCAGAAGTCGCTTAAACTTCAGGCCATACCGCGCGGGGAGTTCAAGGAGTATTTGGCTTCCGGTCCTTATATCCAAAGCCGCGATCCCAGAATTGTTCGACTGGCCCGAGAAGTGGTTGGTTCCGAGGACAATGCACTGTTGGCAGTTGTTCGCCTTCGCGATTGGGTTTATTCGAACATGAAGGTGCAGTCCAACATAGGCGTTCTGCGGTCGGCAGTGGACGTTTTAAACCACCGTGCCGGCGTGTGCCGAGATTACGCAATACTGTACGCCGCTCTGGCGCGTGCGGCCGGCATACCAACGCGCTTGGCCGCTGGACTACTGTATGTGGATGGTGCGTTCTACTATCACGCGTGGGCGGAGAGCTACGTCGGCTGGTGGGTTGACGTGGATCCAACGCTTCCAACTGCGTTTGTGGATGCCACCCATGTTAAGCTGGTTCGCGGCGATGTTCCCTCCATAGTTAGCGCGTCCAGGGTAATGGGTAACTTAAAAGCGGAAGTACTGGAGTATAAATAATGCCTTCTGATTACTTGGTCGTAGCAGTATTCCTCATCGTTGGTATTGTGTTTGTGGCGGTAACCCTCGGATTTGCTTGGCTTCTGAGGGAAAAGCCCAAGTATATCTCCCCGGCAAAGTTGGCCCCGTATGAGTGCGGTGAGCATCCAATTGGGCAGGCGTGGTCTCAGTATTATGTTAGGTATTACATTTTCGCTTTGATTTTTGTTATCTTTGATGTGGAAGTGGTTTTTCTGTTCCCGTGGGCATTGGTGCTGAAGGAGCTTGGGCTTTTTGCGTTTGCGGAGATGGTGGTGTTCCTAGCCATACTGCTTGCGGGACTGTACTACGCCTGGAGAAAGGGCATTCTAAAATGGACCTGATTGAACTTGAGCGCGGAAGCGCAGTTGAAGATACGGCAAACACCAAGTCAAGGCCGAACGTTTTGTTTGCCAAGCTGGAGGATTTGATAGACCTTGTGAAAGGGTGGTCTCGGGCCAACTCGCTTTGGCCGATGACGTTCGGGCTGGCATGCTGTGCTATAGAGATGATGGCGACTGCGGCCAGCAGATACGATTTGGATCGCTTCGGTGCGGGGGTATTCCGGGCCACGCCGCGCCAATCCGACGTAATGATAGTGGCGGGAACCGTTACCAAAAAGATGGCCCCGAGAATTAAGCTTTTGTACGAGCAGATGCCGGAACCCAGATATGTGATTGCTATGGGATCCTGTGCCACCTGCGGCGGGCCGTACTGGGATTCGTACAACGTGGTGAAGGGCGTGGACAAGATCATTCCGGTGGATGTTTACGTGTCCGGGTGTCCTCCCCGTCCGGAGAACTTGATCGACGGTATATTGGAGCTTCAGAGAAAGATCCGCGGTAAGCAATGATAAACGAGGAGCTGGAAAGCGCCGTAAGGCAGAACTTCCCCGATGCGGTGGAAGGATCTGCGGACTGTAAGGGCCGCCTTTTGCTAACGGTGCGGGCCGACCAGATTGTGCCGGTATGCAGGTTTGCGAAAGAAAAGCTCGGCTTCGACTTTCCAGACTGCATAACCGGGATAGACACCGGCCAGCACCTGGAGGTGGTGTACACCCTGTGGTCTGTGGATCGGCAGGTGGAGCTGAACCTCAAAGTGGTTGTCCCCTACGATAATCCTGTGCTAGACAGCGTAACCTGCGTTTGGCAGGGAGCAAATTGGCACGAGCGCGAGATTTATGACCTTTTCGGCATAGAATTCAAGAACCACCCCGACCTGCGGCGCATACTTCTTCCTGAGGATTTCGAGGGGTTTCCTTTCAGGAAGGATTACACCGAGATCGATTAGCTTCCCGCCCACAGGCTGATTTCGGAGTAAAAATGGATCAGACTCCCGAACCATCGGCATACGAACACGAGCATCCTGTTGAGGATAAAAGCGGCCTCAAAACCCAGGAGCTCTTGGTTAACATGGGGCCTCAGCATCCGAGCACCCACGGAGTACTGCGCTTGCTTCTCCATCTGGACGGCGAGGTGGTGCTGATCGGGGTGAACCACACCGTCAACACCAGCATC
>JBMFPP010000422.1:0-2702 GCA_049969055.1 Armatimonadota bacterium
TTCACAGGCTTGTTCCACCACCTGATCAACGGTTATCAGGTCGTCGGAGTAAAACTGTTTAGACGGTAGGTTTCCGAAGAGTACAATGTGTTTTGGGACGATAGACGCGTCTTGCCAAAGCTTTCTGGAGCTACCCAAGCTGAGTATAACGGGTTCCAGAGAGGCGAATCCAGCCACCATACGGTCCGTAAGCTCCCCACAGCAGTGGAAGAACAGGTCCACGCCGTGCGAATCCAAGAACTCTTTAATGTGGCGGTTGCAGATTATTACGTAGCGGCTGAAAATATCGGAGCCCTGTTCGATTTGTTTTGGGGACAGGTAAACAATGTTGGCGGCGGGTTCTGCGATGACCACTGCTTTTGCCCCAGCTTCTACCTGCGCTTTGAGAGAGCGCATAATCATTGCTGTGGAAAGCTCTAGAACTGTTTCAAGGGTGCGAACCTCTTCGTCGTCTTCTGCAGTGACTCCGGTGCCGGCTAGGTACACTGGGGTGATAGGGTCTTTAAGGAGTTTAGTCGTGAGTGAGAAGGGGCCTATGCTCATACCCATCGGAAGCAGGCCGGGCCTGGATGATACGTGTTTTACTGCGCCGATGTGGGCGCGCAGTTCCGGAGTAAACTGTTGTTCAGTGCACTGTTCGACGGCCGGCAGTGCGTCCTTGGGCGGACATTCTGAGAAGTGGTACGTTGGCGCCTGACTGCGCGGAATTCCGAGCAGTGTAAGCAGCGCAACCTTTTCAAGCTCTAGGTTCATCTGCGGTATGGCCAAAGGGGTGTAGTATCGGCGGGCGGCTTCTTCAACTACCTCTCCCAGGAGTCTGCCGTCGAGTTTTATTTCTTCCGGATTTGGCCTGTCGTGAAGCACTAGATCTGTGCCGATCGGCATTTTCAGGCCGGAGTTTGCCAAGTTAATATAGTAGCTTCTATCCACAGCCATCCTTCCTTTCGGGTGGAGAGTTTTTCGCGCTTTTGCCAAGTTTGCAGTCTTCCAAGCGCAAATCGAAGGGGAAAATCCTCCGCAGTGGTTGAAACGGCGGTGGTATGAGCGGGCTCTGTTTTTGGTTTGGCTTGTCATGCGTGGTGAAGCTCGATGTCCAGGTTGTGCTGTTCCGCAATTTCCGAAAGGGATGTGCGCAGTTTTGGGGCGGGAAGGGATGTTGGTACTTCCAAAACAGCGTGCATGCGGAAAAGAGGGGTTCCCGTGGTGGGGGCGCTGTAAGTGGACGTTTCAAGTGAGGCGATGTTTACCCCAAGGCGGTACAGCAGTTCGGCAACAGAGTGAACAACGCCCTCGTGGTCCAAGCAGTGGATAGTTAGAGTGAAAGGGACAACCGGTTTGGTGAGGCGGCTGGAGGGGCTTGCGGTTGCTCTGAAAAGGAACTGGAGCCCTGTTCGTTGGCTCAGCTCGTCGGCTAACGCGGACATGCGGTCTAATTCACCTTTTGGGCCTCTTACAAGCATCATGATTCCGAATTCGGCTCCAAAGACCGCCATTCGGCTTTCTTCAACGTTACAGCCGTGCTGTACCAAAAACTCGGTTACCTCTGCCACGAGGCCGGGTCTGTCCGGACCGAGCGCTGAAAGTACCGTGTAGCCGTGCTCGGCCATTTTGTTCACCTCTTAATTTTGTTCGACGTCTGCATCTGATTCGCCTTCACGTTATCTTAACTTCTCTATTTCGCATTCTTTGACGAACCGCCTCGTAGAGAATGATGCCGGCTGCCACTGCAACGTTGAGCGAATGGGCGCCGCCTAGGATCGGAATCCGCACGTTCAGGTCGGCAATGTCTTTGACCTCCTGGGAAACTCCGGTTGTCTCGTTTCCGAACACGAGTGCGCACGGCTCGTTCAGCTCCGAATCCCAGTAGCATAGTTCGGCGTGGGCCGAAGTGGATACTATTCGAAGCCCTGCTTCCTTCATATTCAAAAGCACCTGGATGAGATGTGCGGCGAGGCAGAGCGGCAGGCGCAGAATTGCCCCTCTGCTGGAGCGGACGGCCTGGCGCGAGAACGGATCGGCCGAGTCGGTGGTGAGGATGAGGCCGCTTGTGCCGGCGGCATCTGCGGTGCGAATGAGAACGCCCACGTTGCGAGGGTCTTGTATTCTTTCACCTACTGCTACAAGCGGGTTCTCGCAGGAGAGCAGGTCTTTTAGGGTTGCCTGCTTTTTCTGCACGACGGCGACCGCGGTTACTGCTGTTTCATAAGGTGTACCGATGATCTTGTAAAGGAGCCCTTTGGTGGTGCGGTACCAAGGGATGCCTGCATTTGAGAGGGCGTGCGACAGCGGCTCTGGAAACGGATCTTCCGCGAGCAGTGCATAGTCCACAGGAGCGCGGAACTCCACTGCCGTTTGGACCAAATCCTCTCCCTCCACGAGGTACCGCGCTTGGGCTTCTCGTTCCGACGGGGTGTTTAGGGCGCGCGCACTGCGTATGATTGGATGTTTGAGGCTGTCTATAAGCTCGCCGATGTTAGGATTTTCCATAGTTCTTACACATAATTTAATCCATACCAAAGCAGAGGCACCGGAAAGACGAGCCGCAGAGCCTCGTGCAGGCTGTTGGTCTTTTTGTTCGGCGGACCGTGGAAAACGTTGGTGGTGATTTCGGAGGGGGTTGTCCAGGAAGTTTCTTCACCGCCGAGGCGGAAGGTTACGCGGTCTTCATCTGCGGATATTTCCAAAGAGCCGCCGACGCGCTC
>JBMFPP010000423.1:0-1449 GCA_049969055.1 Armatimonadota bacterium
CGTTGTGAAGCATTTCGCCACAATGTCAAAAGGAGGTCCGGCTCCGCACCATCCAAACGCCATGGAAACAGCGGGCTCCGTTATTGTGCCGGAGTTCGGCCACATGAGGTATTTGATCATTGTGGACGCGCTTCGCTTTGGTGAGCTCAGGCGCGGACCGCAGTTTTATCAGAAGAGCCTGGTGTTCGGCACAGATCCAGTGGCCACAGACGTCATCGCATTGGACCTGTATCTCCGCAACTGCAAAACATACGGAGACCTGCCGCCGGAGCGCCACCGCATTTTAGCGGATACCAGGTACAAAGCCGGCATCAGCGACCGCAAGCGCATCGAGGTAAGAGAAATAACGGTCTGAGCAAATTTCTCTGTAAACACTTCTAAAAACAGCTCGTCCCCTGGTGCGCAGCACGAACCAGGGGACGAAACTTCCTCGGCTTCAACACTGTTGGCCTCTCGGTCGCGAGAATCTATTTTAGGACACTCCCTTGGCCTTCTGGATCAACTCGCGGACGCGGGCGCCGCCCTTCTGTCCGCCCTTCTTACCGATCTCTTGATAGAACTCGCGGCCGTGGATCCTCCACGTTGCTTGGCCACCCTTGCGGCCAATCTCCCGGAAGAACTCCAGACCGTGCTTCTCGCGCACAGTCATACCGCCCTTCCGGCCGGCTTCTCTTACTGTCATCTCAGCCATTTTATCTCAACCCTCCTGACCAGTTTTCTCAGGCCAGCAGGAGCGTCACTCTTATGGGCTGTCGACTTTTTAATACCCACAATCGCTTTATCTCAAACATGGTGCGAGGTAACGCACGAAAGCCGTAAGCCAGCATTTATGGACGCCGTCGTTTCCTTGGGAATTTCTGCGTCTGGTGGGGCCTTATAATGTTCTTAACCAAGATCAGCGCCTTCCAAACTCGCCGCTGATCAGCTCCAAGTAGTAAAGCGCGTTCTCCACCGGAACGTTGTGCGGTATGTGGTTACCCACCGCAAAGAAGAACCCCGGACAACCGCGTCCGAGGTCATAACAGCGCTTTACCTCCGCCCTTATTTCCTCCCGCGAACCAAAGGTGAGGATGCGCGTATCCACATTGCCGATGATTACCTTGCTTTGACCGTAGGAGGAAACTATCTTCTCTAAGCTTGTAAGCGGCTCGAAAATAAACCCGTCGGCGCCGGCTTCCGCAATATCATCCACGAACTCTGTGAAATCGCCGTCAGAGCAAAAAAGCACAATTTTTCCAGCTTCTTTAAGCACGCTCCAAAGCTTCTTATAACGCGGGAAAATGTATTTGCGGTACCACTGCGGGTGAAAGACGGGTCCGGATGTCCAAACTATGTCGTCGTGGCAGATGAATACGGGCGCGGAAGTCATGGCCCACGCCCGGTAGTTTGCCATGGATATTTGGAAGAAGCCTTCCAAAACTCGGTCGAACCGCTCGTAGTCAACTGGCG
>JBMFPP010000423.1:1459-2697 GCA_049969055.1 Armatimonadota bacterium
CGAAGCCCTCCGGATCGGTTCCGACAGCGGTGAGGAACATTTCCCATCCGAAAGCCTGGATGCAGGCGGAAAACAGGGTTTTGTAGTACCCTCCGGTGAAGACCAGGAACGGTAGATCCTCCTGTGCGGCTCTCCACCTTTCTTCAAAATAGGCGGCACGCTCTTTTACATCCGGTATGCCGTACTCCTCCACCGGGTTGAATGAGAGCACCTCTTCCGGATCCTTGAATGGGCAGTACACTCTTGTATCGAAGTCGGTGCCCCCCTCCTGAAAAACGGCATGCCCCATGCTTGTGGTGCGACCGTTCCAGGCAGGACCATCGTCTGTATTCCAAAGCAGATCGTAGTTTGTAATTTGGTAAAAGCGCTTCCACGCAGATGGATCTTCTCTTGGATCGGAACCGGTAACCGCTTTCACCAGCCTTGGATGCGAACAATATTCGGTATGAGGGATGGTGTCAGGCATCTCCAGGTTGAGCGCCTGCCATCCCCTTTCGTAGCTCATTCCGATGCCCCCAATTCATTGTTTTCTGGTTGAGATTCTTCGGGTGTTTTCTTGCGCGTCCTCCGTCTGCGCGGTTTTTGCTCATCCGCGCTGGCTGTCGGCTCTTCGGTTCCAGCCAGAAGGTTGGTTTGCGGGTCCGGCGGCGCGGCCTGCTGGTCGCCGGTGCACTCAGGAGCGGCTTCACCGCCCTCGTCGGACGCAGTGTCTGACTTCTTCCTTGTTCGCCGACGCTTGGCAGTTTTCACGGTCTGCTGTTCCTCGGATTGAAGCACCTGCGGCTCGGAAGAAGCTTCGGAAGGCTCCGGCTCGGTGCTGCCAGCCAAGTCTGCTTCACCTGAGGGAACCGCGGTAGGCTCACCCTCTAACTCTGCAGTTTGCTCGGCGCGAACTGCTTCCGCGGGTTTGGGGGGTTCGGTTGGCTCGCTAACGGCTTTTTCGGGAGCAGTTTCCTCCAACTGCACCCGAGGCTCGGGAACTTCAACTGCGGTCGAAATTTCCTCGTCAATCTGCTTGCCCGCTTCTTCCGGGGCCTCAGCCGCCTTTGCCTGCTCGTCCGTTTCTTTGGGATGCGGCTCAACAGCTGGCTCTACATCCGCAGGCACAGCCGCTTCCAAAACAGCGGCTGGTTCGGCAACCGGTGTTTCAACAGCCTCCTCCTCGACCACTGGAGCTGTGGTTTCCACAGGCTCAACAGTGCCCGCCTGAGGCAATTGCTGTTGCGAGACTGACGGCC
>JBMFPP010000424.1:0-2674 GCA_049969055.1 Armatimonadota bacterium
TGGTAACGGTAACACAGCGGTACAGGTTCTCGCAGTTTTCGAGCAGAATTCGGAGGAGAGAGTCCTTGCCGGCACCTGAAGGGGCGGATAAAACGAACAGCAGACCTCGTCTGGACGAACACATAACTTCCGAAGGAGCCTCCGATCCGCCAACAGCAATTGTACCACACAGAATAAAGAGCTTGCCAAAACCAACAATACCGATTGAATTGGCAAACCTCTTTTCGCGGCGCGGGCCGTTTCATTCTAGCATTCGGGTAGGTTCGTGTCAATCACAACTTATGAATGCTTGTCAAGAAAGGGATACTTCGCCCCGCTGAAGAATATGGAAAGCGCGATGCGGCGGGTGCTTTATCCCAGCGTCGTACGTGAGGAGCTTCCGAAAAAGATGAATGAGCTCGACAAAACAAAACCAACGGGCCGGTTCGTGGTCCATGAACACCGCTCAAGCCGTCTGCATTGGGATTTCCGCTTAGAGATGGACGGTGTGTTGAAGAGCTGGGCGGTTCCCAAAGGCATTCCGGAGGAGGAAGGGGTCCGCCGCTTGGCTGTGCAGGTAGAGGACCACGATCTCCAGCACTTGGACTTCGAGGGGGAGATTCCCGAGGGGCAGTACGGAGCCGGCACGGTACGCATTTGGGATTCGGGCGTGTATTACCTCGAGAGCCGGAAGCCGCAGAAGATAGTGTTCACGCTTTCCGGCGCGCGCCTCAAAGGCGACTACGTGCTTGTTCATACCAAGCAGGATATGTGGCTGATTTTTAAGAGGAAGGAGAAGAAGCAAGAATAGCTTTCCGCCTCTCTCGAAGAAGCCTCAAGAATTTTCTTTCTTCATCGTCCAGCTGATCGAACAGCCGCTTTTCGCGCATGTCGAAAGAGCGGCGGGGAAAGCCTGCCGGATTCCCCTTTTGGTCTCCGTTGTGGAAGCACCATCCTCCCGCACCGCCTTCCACCGATGCGGTAAGGTCGGCCAGGAAGTCCTCAGCTTTGGGCTGCCAGCTCCCGTAATCTCGACGGAAAGGTTCCTGGTAGTGGACCGGCACCACTCTGCCCAGCTCCTTCATCCAAGAGAGGTATTCCTGCGTTTTCTGCTTGGTTTGGGACGGCGATTCCGGGTCGCGCGGGCGGTGCGGAGCTATGAAATCCACGCCGACGTCGATCAGATACCTCCGAAGCTCCTCGCGGCTTATGTCGCCGGCGTGCGAGGCGGTGACCAGGCGTTTCGGATCCAACCGGCGCACAGTTTTGCGGAGTTTTTCAAGGTCGTCGAAGCTTGTGAAGCGTCTATCCCCAACGTTGCGCTCGTTTGACAGATCTAGATACCAATTTTGGCGGCGTTTAAGGGCGAAAACGACGGATTCCACGGCGCGGGTGTGCGCTTCCAACGTCTGTATGCCGCCGTCGCCGCGGGAAAGGGTAACATCCACCACCATGCCGCGTCGGTCGCACTCGCCGACGAGCCACTCGAGCTGGTTCATGAAGGGCTGGCGGGGGTTTCCGTTGCTATCAACCGCGGATACACTGCTGTCGGAAGTGCTCCATGTGGCCCAAACGCGGATCCAGTTGAAGCCGACCATCTGCATATGCATATCGTTCAAATCCCGGAGGATGTATTCTCTCGGAGCGCCGAGCGCTCCATAGTAGCTTATTCCGAGGAGAAAAGTCGGCCTGCTGTTAATTGTGAACCTTGTACCGCTGACGCCCAAAATCGTTTTGGCTTCCGCGGTGCCGACCAGAAAGAACGTTAAGAGCAGTTTGGCGGTGGTTTTTGCCAGCATAACCATTGCTCCTCAAAATTTTATCCAGGTTAAGATTGAAAAGGGGCCCAAGCGCGCTGAAACCGGCGCATTTGGGCCCCAACACGGCTAAAGCTTCTCCAAACCCACAGCCGCACGGAGGATCTTGGTGGCGTCGGTGATGTCTATCCTGCCGTTGCCGTTGATATCGCCTGCGGCCAACTGCTGAGGAGTAGGCTGGCCGATGCCAACTGCGAACCTCAGTGCGATAGATGCATCGGGGATGCCAACTTTTCCATCGCCGTTAAGGTCGCCCTTCAAAACGGCCGGTGGAGGAGGCGGAACAGCTTCCACCGGTGTGTAGCTTAGGGCCAAGCGTTTGAGGGAGGGCATGCCCTGCGCCGGATCGAACACCGCGCGTATCTGCGCAAAGCGCGAGCCGGTGTGCGCCGCGTTGGGAACAACCGGAGGGTAGCCGGTGTAGTAATCTTGGTCGGATGTTGGACCGAGCCACTTGGCGTTCTGCAGTTCCTCGGCGGTGCTGGCAGAGCGGATTTGGAGCTGAACGCCGGTTCTGGGATCCATCAACCAATCGAGCTGAACCAGTTTGGATGGGGCACCCATATCGATGGGCGGGCTTATCCACTCGCCGGCAGGGGCTATAGTTCCCATTTCGAAGTATTCGAAATCCGCGTCGGCTGTATCGCCTGCGCCGCCCGGCCAGGACTTGCCCATAACGCCAACCGTAATATTCTTCCACCTTCGGGTTTGCCTGCCTGTGCGAATCCAAGGCGCCTTGGGGTCGGTGCGGTAGTAGCAGGTGTAAGAATCGCCCTGCTTAACCACACGCAGGTACACGGAAGGCGCATTAGAAACCGACTCGTTGTAGAAGCTTGTGGCATCACCCGGAGCTTCCGGATTCGCTTTGAAGACCCCCT
>JBMFPP010000425.1:0-2664 GCA_049969055.1 Armatimonadota bacterium
GTTGCCTATGCGGTGCCGGTGTTGGCCGGTGAGGTGTGGATGTTTTGGTATGTAAGCAAAGCTGAGGTATTAAAGTAAGATGCTTATGGTATTGTTTTGGATAGCCACCGGCATTTTAGTCGCAAGTGTGTTTTTATTGTCAATGAGGATAGGTTTGGCCTTGTACCTCATAGGAGCTCTTATTTTCCCCTCTCTATGGTTCGGAGAAGAAGTTGCATTGCGGTTTGAAGTGATTTACTGCTTATGGCTTGTTTTTGTGTTTTTTCTGCGCAAAGCTGCTTCAGGCTTCACCTTCAGGTGGCATCCAGTTCTCTCAAGGTATATGCTCTTTCTGGCGGCAGTCATCCTCTCAACGATGCTCGCTCAGCTTAGCAAAGCATCTGAGGGCTCTTTGATGCAGTCGCTTGTTTCCTTCTACGGCATTCTTCGCCCTTTGCTTGTTATGTTTTTGTTTCTGAACGGCCCAGTTGATGAAAAGTTTGCGCGGTGCATCTTGTGGGCGTTTGTTTGGTTAAGCGTTCCAATAGCACTTTTAAGCATTGGCCAAACCTTGGGATTGAGCGTTGCTCAGGAAATTACTTTACGGGGATACACTTCGCCCTGGCGCACTCCGGTGTTTAGACTTCTGGAGGAGCAAGGGGTGATTATTCGGAGCACGGGTGTATTTGAGTCGCCAGTTCTCAACGCGATCTATTTTTTAATGGTTTTGATTACCGCCGGATTTCTCCTTGTGAGAGGTGGGCACAAGCCTTTTCATAAGTGCGTTCTGTACCTTTCACTTGGCCTAGCACTGGTGGCTGGAATTACGACACTGTCTTCCACGTTTCTCTTGGGACTTCTAATTGCAGTTGGTCTTCTCGTAGTCTTCCTCTACCCTAGAAATCAGCGGCGCTTTCTTCGGATTGCTATAGCGAGCGCCTGCGTTATAGGGCTACTCATCGTTTCCTTTTTACCATACTTCTCACAACAACCCCTCTTTTCAGGGGGGCTACGTTACCAGTTTCAGCGGATTCTATCAGCCAGTGTTCTGAAAAGCCGCTATGGTCCAGAGGTAGGGATCCTAGCGAATACTTATAAAGCTATCGCGCAACGGCCCATCCTTGGCTGGGGGCTAAGCCAGTTGGAAGGTGTCTTTGTTGGTGACTCCCTTTATGTGAGCACATTGTATAGGGGCGGCATCTTTGGGCTCTTGCTTTTCCTTTGGGTCGTATGGACAATTCTAATACACACCTGGCGATATTCTAGAACCGTCGGGATATATGGTGAGGTTAATATGTTGTGTCTTTTGTGGACACTACTTTCGCTTGTTACGTCTGTGGGAGCGGGAGGCGGTTTTCTCGCCCTGCGCCTTCAAGAATGGTATTGGGCAGTTGTGGGAATCTCCCTAAATGCCTATCTTGCTAGGGCACAATCTAGCTCTAGGGAGGCGGACTAATGGCGTCAGTGCTTCATGCTGCTGACTATGGCGGATCGTACGCAGGAAACTTTATCGCCTCCCTGCTCGCCCTAGATAACGTCCTCAACGAGGAACTGGGCCTTCGCCTTGTTCTGGTTTTTTCAGACATTGCGAAAGGGCGGCAATGGCTGGAGCAGGTCGAGGCCAGGGGTATCCCTTACTATTATCTCAGCAAAAGTTGGTCGCGCGTTGCGCGCTTTAAAACCTTGAAGGCCATCGCGGAGGAGCATGATTCGCTTCTGCTTCATTCGCATTTTACAACGTTTGATTTGGATGTTGCCCTTGTTGCCCTTGTGCTGAAGTTACCTGCAATTTGGCACGTGCACTCCGATTGGGGTGACACTTCCGGTATAAGGCGGTGGGTAAAGGATCTTCTCAAGATGCGCGTTGTTGCAGCGCGGTGGGTGAATTGCATTGTCGCGGTTTCTGATCGTGTGGCCGAGCAAGTAGTGCGGAGGGGTGCACCTATACAAAAGTGCTTTACGGTACATAACGGGATTGATGTGGATAGGGTTGCGGTCTCGCGCATAACGGCACACAAAGAAGTACTAAGACGCCTTTTCAACATACCAGAACGTCACCGCGTCCTTCTTATGTTCGGATGGTCTCCTATAGTGAAAGGTGTCGATATAGCAGTTGAAGCATTAAAATTACTTCGGGAGCGGGGTTATACTGATGTGCTGCTTATGATCGTTGGCGGCGAAAGCACCGAGGTCTATGTGTCGCAGTTAGCTCGTGGAATCTCATCGGTGAGAGTAATTCCGCCTGTAGAGAACGTTGTGGACCTTTACGCTATGGCAGATTGCTTTATCCTCGCAAGCCGCTCCGAAGGTTTTTCATACGCGATCGGAGAGGCAATGGCGGCGGGGTTGCCTGTTGTTTCATCTGATTTGCCCCACTTAACTCGGATATATGGACAAGCGAAAGGATTTATCACCTTCACAAGTGGAGACTCAACTGAACTGGCGAAAGTTCTGGAGCGTGTATTAACAGCGTCTCGCGCTGAATTAGATGTATGGTCCAAATCTAATCGCGAGTTTATCGAAAAGAATTTAACAGTTCAGCAGTGGTGCAGTAGGCTGGTTAACCTGTATCGTTCTCTCATCAGTCGGGAGGGTTCCCAGTGAAGCATAAAAAGTTCCGTGTTCTTCACATCATCCCCAACTTCGGTCCGGGTGGGGCGGAGCGGCTAGTTGTGGACTTAATGG
>JBMFPP010000426.1:0-2659 GCA_049969055.1 Armatimonadota bacterium
GCACTGCTACCATCTCCCGCCTATCAGAACACGCCGCCCTACACGGACAATCTTTGTACTGGGCGCTGTCTGAGCTGGATTCCATACCAGATATCAGGCCGCAAATACGAAGAAGCCTCCGCAGTTTCTTCGAAATGGTAGAAGGCATCAGAAAAGCCGCTCATCTCCATACGGTTACCGATATCCTTGCCATGGTGCTGGACCAATCGGGATACTTCCAAATGCTGAGGACTGAGGGAACCGGTGAATCTGAAACCAAACTGCAGAACCTGGAAGAGCTCTTCTCAGTTACGCGGGAGTTCGAAGCCTCCAATCCCGAGCCTTCTCTAAGTGCGTTTTTGGAGCGGGTGTCCCTCATCTCAGATGCCGATACCTACGACGAGTCTGTGGACAGCGTAGTGCTTATGACCCTCCACGCCGCCAAAGGACTGGAGTTCCCGGAAGTGTTCATCGTGGGAATGGAAGAGGGGCTCCTTCCTTTTTCCCGCTCCGTGCACGATGAAGACCAACTGGAGGAGGAGCGCCGCCTGTGCTACGTGGGTATGACGCGCGCCATGAACCGACTGCACATGATATACGTGCGAACGCGGGCACTGTTTGGAGACCAATTTATAAATCCGCCGTCCAGGTTCCTCCAAAGCATACCCCCGGAGTTAACCAACATCGGCAGGATTCGAACACGCCGAGAGCGCTACCTCTCCGCCAAAAGCCTCTTGGCAGAACGCGAAGCTTCTTCTGTCGGTCAGCACACCAACCCGAGCTCAAGCACCGATGTGGAGTCCGCAGGCACTCCGATCCGCGATGGATGCCGGGTTTGCCACCCGGTGTTCGGAGAGGGAATAGTTGTAGCCTCCTCATACAGCGGCTCTGACTGGATAGTTACCGTTGTGTTCGACGACCCCAACGTGGGAATGAAAAAACTTTCAACATCCTATGCCAAGCTGAGGTTGCTCGGCTAAGCACTTCGCCAAGATATGAATCCCGCCGAATATGAAAAGATGTACCGCTTGGAGCGGGACTACTGGTGGTTTGTCGGGCGTCGGTACCTCGTCCGGCTGCTCATTCTTCAATACGCCCCAATTGATGCGAACCACCCTTTGATGATCTTGGACATCGGGTGTGGTACAGGGGCAACCGCCCAAGAGCTGGCCCAATTCGGGACGGTTGTCGCTCTAGATGTATCCGAAACCGCTCTGCGGTACACATCACAGCGGGGTGTTGGCAATTTGGTTGTTGGTAGCGGCGAAGCCCTCCCTCTCCCTTCCGGATTTTTCGACCTGGTAACCGCCCTCGATGTGCTGGAGCATATGGACGATGATGCCCGCGGCGCATCTGAAATCCGCCGCATACTGAAACCAAACGGGATTCTTGTTGCCACAGTGCCGGCTCTTCCGCTTCTGTGGAGCCAGCACGACGAGGCACTGCACCACAGGAGGCGATACACTGCCAGCAGTTTGCTGAGACTTATGGAAAACCACGGCTTTTCAGTGAAAAAGCTCAGCTACTGCATGACCTTCCTGTTTCCAATCGTTCTGGCAGCAAGGCTCCTGGAAAGGCTTCACCCTCCCCAAAAGCCCCCCTCCACAACTCTCCCGGCAGTTGGCCCAGCAGTCAACTCCGCGCTTTCCGCCATACTGCGGTGCGAAGCCAATGCTCTCCTCAAAACAAACTTTCCGATCGGGGTGTCTCTGGTGTGTGTAGCGAAGGTACCTTGTTGAAAGCCTTGTTGCTTACCCCTCTGGCTTTTTACCCTGTTTGGGAGGCCCTGTACATAAGGTTAACGCGCATCAACCTGGAAAGCGCAAAATTGCCCAGTGGAACCCCTCCTATCTCCATGCTCTTCCTCTCGGATCTGCACATCAGCAGGCGCGGCAGACGCGAGCGCAACTTGCAACGTCTGCTGACCAACTGCCCACAAGTGGACCTACTGCTTCTCGGCGGCGATATTGCTCGCGAAGAACACGGCATGGCTGTGGCACTTAATGTTCTCTCCGAAGTCAAAGCTTCCGCCGGTGTGTTTGCTGTTTTAGGAAATTCGGAACATAAAAACGGTGCACCAACGCAGCAACTCGCCCAGATGATGCGGGACCGCGGTGTGCAAATCCTCGCGAATGAGAACAAGCTCGTATCGTTGAAAGGCTGCACAATAGCAGTCGCCGGCGTCGACGACCCCTACGAAGGCCTGGACCGCCCCGAAGCGGCTTTAAGCGGCATCCCAGAAGACTGCTTCAAACTTCTGCTGGCCCACTCGCCGGAGGTAATCGTTCACATGGCCAACCAGCAGGTTGACCTTATACTCGCCGGCCACACCCACGGCGGACAGATACGGCTCCCGAAGATGCGAGCCCTCTACACGCACAACGTAAGAGGCGTTCAGCTCGACAGCGGAATGTTTACCTCCGAAGCACTGCGCCAGTACAACCCCAAAATCGCCGACGGAGTTAATATGTACATAAGCCGGGGCGTCGGCTGTAGCTTAATACCCGCGCGCTTTTTGTGCCCTCCAGAAGCAGTGCTAATCACCATATCTCCGGACCGAGAAAAGTAAAGCCGTGAACCTGCCTCCGGCTCCCAAAGCCAGCCAAGCAGAAGCAAACGCCGTGGAAAACCCTTCCAGCCAGTCCTGGAAACCGCGAGCTGAAACCCGCGTCTTTACTAT